>CAZWFM010000006.1:0-15542 GCA_964633185.1 uncultured Bacteroidales bacterium
TGTCCGTTCATTAAAATTTCGGAGGCGTAAAAATATAAGTTTTCGTGAGAAGATGCGCCTTTTTTACCAAATAACTGTAACGTGGAGCTGTCAGAGGACATAGAGAAATTGGAATTATAAAAGAAATTTCACTGAGTGATGCTTCTGTTTTGCTTGCCGAAGAAGATATGCCTTATGAAAAACTGGTAGAGATGGACCATATAAATCCTGATATGCCAAATACCGATGTTGCTATTGTAATCGGGGCAAATGATGTTGTGAATCCCGCTGCACTTGATGATCCTTTAAGTCTCATCTATGGCATGCCAATCATCAATGTACATGAAGCAAAGAATATCATCGTGATGAAACGGGGAATGAGGAATGGATAGGCTGCTATAGAGAATCATCTGTTTTATGGCGATAAAACGCGTATGCTTTTTCGCAATGCCAAAGACAGTCTGCAAAAGCTTGCAGCAGAAATAAAAAATTTGTAGTTATTCTTTGGTTAGGAAATCTATTAAGGTCAATTAATTTTCCCAGCCTTCCGAAATATGATAAACCGGGCCAGTAGTTGGAATTGGTTTGATATCAATTATTGCAGTATCACTTGTGATATCACCACATAAACTGGTAACAATGCAAATATAATCTCCTGAATCTGTAATTTGTGCATTTGTAATTAACAGATCAGCAGTCTGACTGCCTGAAATATTTCCACCATCAGATAAGTCAAGTCCGTCTTTTTGCCATTGATAGGTATAAGGACCGGTTCCGGATACAACAATGCTTAAAGTAATATCTGTACCAACACAGCTGGTTTGACTGGATGGTTGTGTTGTTATTGAAGGTGCTGGTTCAACTGTAATTAGGACAGTATCTCTATCAATACAACCATTTCCTGAAGTAACTCTTACCCAATAGCTGTCTGTACTAGAAACAGTGATAGTTTGACTTACTGCACCTGTAGACCACAGATAGCTTGCCCCAGGATTCTCTGCATCCAAAATTTCTGATCCGCATACTGTTCTGTCAGGTCCCAGATCAACTAAAGGCGCACTATTTACTGTCACAGACAGGGGATTGGATACAGGACCAAATCCACAACTGTTATGTCCCTGAACCGTAATTGTTGCAACACCGGAAAATACAACGTCCCAGTTAACAGTTGCTGATGTTGTATTTCCTGTTATCGTTCCTGCAGCAGGAGGATCCAATACCCAAACATATTCATCCGGATTTGCATCTGCAGCTCCCGGAGTAGTATATATTTCCGTTCCGCTATACTGGCACAACATATTATCACCTGAAGGCTGGCCGGCTTTTCCCGGAAGTGGATTTACAACCACTTCGGTCGTATCGGACCATTCACTTAAACAACCGTTTTCATTACGGGTTTGTACGGCATATTTCCCTGATTCGGTAACGATTATATCCTGAGTTGTTTCTCCATTTGACCATAAATAAAAGGTCGCACTGGCCGATGAGGTGAGTGTAACACTACCTCCTTCGCAAAATGTGGTAGCACCCGATGGTGTTATCGTTGGTTTGCCCTGGGCAGGATACTCATCAACTGTTGCCGATGTTCCGAAATCATTGCTGATACAACCGTTTGCATCCTGTAAAGCCGTTACTGAATAGGTGCCAATATTTGATGTCAGAAATTCATACGGATTGTCGGATGTAGCACCCGAAAAGAAATTCGTTCCGTCGGTATAGGTATAATCCCATGGCCCGGTTCCGGTAAATAAAATAGTTAATTCGGCACTGCTCCCGGGGCAAATGGAATCCGACCCTATCATGTTGGCAGTTGGCCGGGTCAAGACGGTAACAGTTTGAGTTGATGAGTTTGAACAACCCGAAACGGAATTTATATAAGTATACGTTATCTCATGTGTTCCGTCGCCTGCACCCGATGGTGAAAAAGTAGCCGTACCATCGCCATTGTCAGTAATTCCGGGGCCGGTAAATGTTTGTACATCATCATCCGGCGATCCTGTTAATACAACATCGCTTTCATTCTCGCAATATTGAGAAGCCAGCCCACTGAAAGAAACCGTTGGTAACGAATTGGCAAATGTTAGCACATTATTGGTATTGGATACATTTGTTGCCGTAACAATACTGCCGGTCACAGTTGTGCCCGTAGTACCGCCATTGCCATGGTCATTCCACTGGCTACCGTTCCAGACAGCAACTTTTAAATTCGTCAGGTTGGAAATACAGCAACTGTTTGTATCCCAGTATAAAGTGGCATCAATATCTGAGCTTCCGGCGGTTCGGTCCAGGGTCCAGTATTCGCAACCATTAATATAGGTAATAGTTGCTTCATGCAGGATTGTATCGTAGGTCGGGTGAGGGCAATCGTCAGAATATCCTGCAACAAATCCATCGGTTGTATTTGCCGGAGCCGACATGCCTATGGGTTTATAAAAGTTTTCGTCACCTATGTCAAATGTAAAAGACTGGTTCCCGATTTTTTGCAACGGGCCGTACACATAACTCGCCGATGAAGCGCCTGTAACCGCAGCATTATTTTCGATGGTTAAGAGATTGGATGAGGTAGATTGAACAATCCCCCGGGTTAAAGACAGTGTTCCGTAAATACTTACTGTTCCGTTAAGCACAATTTGCGGGCTTGTAACTTTTGTATTATTTACAGTAATGTTCTGATAGGAAAAATCATCCGTTCCTCCACCGGCATTCTTAGGCAGTGTCTGGATGTATGACTGTCCGTCGAATATTAAAGCAGAATTATCATTACAATCCAGGATTCCGTATTCGGAAGCCCCGCGGTCAAAATTTCCTGCCATGTAAAGGCCGGCATTATCATTTAACTCAATTTCTATCTGATCGGATCCTGCAGCACCAAGCTCAATATGCCTGTTCACATCAATTACCGTGCTGTTATTACCGGATACAACTATTTTTGGTCCGCCTGTATTGTTGATTGCCAGATCGTTGTTTATATTTATCCGGGAGGCGTCATTCCCTGTAACCTCAACATTATTTGTCGATCCGGCCGATGACGAAACATTCATATCATGATTTATGTGTAATTCGCAGTCATCGGATAATTCAATTTTAAATTCGTTGTTACCTCCTGACCTGTCTGCTGTCAGATCATTGTTTATGGTAATGATACCGCTGTTCAGTAAATTGACATTCCCGTTATAATTTTCTCCTGAGTTTGCAAATTCCAGGTTGCCGTTCACATTCAGAGTGCCACCATCAACAGTCATGCCGGTGTTGTTGTTGGCAACATCAATGTTCAGATTGGCACAGGCTTGTGCATTGCTTACGGTAATGGAATAACCTTTAATATGAACATTGTTCGAAAGTGTAGGCGTTGTCAATGCAGGCGGACCACCTTCCGCATGCGACCAGTTGCTTGCTGTATTCCAGTTGCCGTTGGCAATGGCCCAGTATTCAATGCCGCTCACATTATCGACACACAGGGTAAAAGTTCCCGCCGTTCTCCGGTCATCGACACAAATCCAGTAAGTGTGTCCCGGGGTTAGTGTATCTATCTGAAGGTTCAGTGTGCCTGCAAACCAGTCGGAGGCATTGGCACAGCCTACCTCCACATTGTCTGCATTCCATACGGATATTTGCTGACCGCGCATTGAGCCGCTTGCACCGCCTGTAACGACATCTATATTTAACGTATCAAAAAGAGCTACGAAAGTGAACCATACATTTCCGGTGCTGGTTCCTGACCAGCAGGTACCGGAAGTATCTCCGGCAGTTGCGTATTGATTGGTATATTCCGCATCGGCCGAACACCAGTTATCCAGTTCGGTTAATTCAACAGCCCCGGTTATAAAATCAAAACCTGCCTTATTGTTGACGAATAAAGTAAATGATCCGTGAGTGCGCCTGTCGTCTATAGAAATGTAGTACGTATTGCCGGGGGTTAACGTATCGATAGTAGTAGAGAGTGTTCCCGAATACCAGTCGGCAGCATTGGCACATTGTACCTGTGTTCCCGCTTCATTCCAGATGGCGATTTGCTGGCCGCGCATTGTTCCGTATGATCCCCCTGTCATCACCCTTGCTTCAAACTCACCTGAAATGGCAACAAACTTAAACCAGACGTTATTATCAGTTCCACCGCTCCAGCAACTGCCTGCACTTTCATCAGGAGTGGCATAGGTATTATCATATTCTGCATCGGGAGAGGTCCAGTTATCCAGATCGGTCAACAATATAGCGCCTTGCTTAAAATCATAGCTTGGCGTATCGTCTATGCCTAAGGTAAATGTCCCGTGAGTTCGCCTGTCATCGACCGAAATATAATAAGTATGCCCTATCTTCAGGGTATCAATGCTTAATGATAATACTCCTGAATACCAGTCGGCAGCATTGGCACATTTCACTTCGGTGCCATCCTCGCTCCACAGGGCAATCTGCTGTCCCCGCATCGATCCGTATGCTCCGCCTGTAGTAACATCGACATTAACAGAATTGGTGGTGGCTACGAATTTAAACCATACATTGTTGTCGGTTCCGCCGCTCCAGCAGCTACCCGCAGTTTGGTCGGGAGTTGCATAGGTATTGTTGTATTCGGCATTGGCCGACGACCAGTTGCTCAGATCGGTCAGTTCAATAGCTCCGGCCTTATAATCATAATTGATCTCGTTGCTGATACAAACGGAAAAAGTTCCGTGAGTGCGCCTGTCATCGATAGTAACATAATAGGTATGGCCCACAGTCAGGGTGTCGATACTCAGTGTCAATGTTCCTGAATACCAATCGGCACTGTTTGCACACTTTACCAGGTCTCCGTTCCCATTCCATACGGCAATCTGTTGTCCTCGCATACTGCCGTAAGAACCTCCGGTGATCACGTCAAAAGTCAGATAAGATGTCGTAGCAGTAAATTCGAACCACACATTATTTCCGGTTCCTCCTGACCAACACCCCGGGTCATCACCGTCAGCAGTGGCATAGGTATTGTCATATATGGCATCAGAAGAACACCACAAGCTGATATGGGGTAATATTTTGGCTCCTTCCCGGTAATCGTATCCGGCTTTATTGTTTACGCATAAAGTAAAAGTACCATGGGTTCTCCGGTCATCAACTGATATATAATAGGTATTTCCGGGAGTTAATGTATCGGATGTTAATGTCAGTGTCCCTGAATACCAGTCGGCTGAGTTTACACAATTTACTTCCGTGCCAGCCTCATTCCACAGGGCAATCTGTTGTCCGCGCATCGTTCCGTAAGATCCTCCTGTTATAACATCAATCTGTATTTCGCCTGAAATGGCTACGAATTTAAACCAGACATTATTATCCGTTCCACCCGACCAGCAGCTTCCGGGACTTTCATCAGGTGTTGCATAAACATTGTCGTAAGCTGCATCGAAAGAACACCAGTGATCGAGATCGAGAAGTATTTCCGCCCCGCTTTTATAGTCAAACGGAATTCTGTTATCCAACTCAAGCGTAAATGAGCCGTGAGTCCTTCTGTCGTCTACAGAGATCCAGTAGTATTTTCCTACAGACAATGTATCTATACTCAGCGTGAGTGTCCCGGCATACCAGTCGGCGGCATTCATACACCCGACCTGATCACTGTTTTCGTTCCACAGGGCAATTTGCTGGCCACGCATGGTTCCTTTGGTACCACCTGTAATTACACTGATGGCAATTGAAGGGGTCTCCGCTTCAAATTTAAACCAGACATTATTATCTGTTCCACCCGACCAGCAACTGCCCGCACTTTCATCAGGAGTCATGTATTCATTTGAATATTCGGCATCAGCCGAAGACCATTCTTCCAGATCGATTAAATAAACCGCACCGATCTTATAATCATATCCCACCTGGTTATCAACAGCCAGGGTAAATGTTCCGTGAGTTCTTCTGTCATCAACGGATATCCAGTAAGTATGACCGGTTGTCAGGGTGTCTATCTGAAGAGACAATGTTCCGGAAAACCAGTCGGATGCATTGGCACATTTGACTTCCTCGCCGGCTTCATTCCATAAGGCGATTTGCTGTCCGCGCATCGTTCCGTATGTTCCGCCGGTAAGTACATCTACTTTTACCACTTCGCTTTCGGTAACAAATTCGAACCACACATTGTTGCCCACGCCACCACTCCAGCATGAGGGAGTATTTCCATCTTCGGTCATATATACATTTGAGAATTCCTCATCGGCAGACTGGTAATCGTCAATATCATTTATTACCAGTGCTCCGGCCTGATAATCGTAACTGATCGAATTGTCGATGCAAAGTCTGAACGTACCGTGTGTGCGTCTGTCATCAACAGAAATATAATAGGTATGTCCGATGGTCAGGGTATCGACGCTCAATGATAATACTCCCGAATACCAGTCGGCAGCATCAACACATTTTACCTCAGCACCGGCATCATTCCAAAGGGCAATCTGTTGTCCACGCATGCTTCCTGCAGTACCTCCTGTTTCGACTTCAATGTAAATACCATTTGATACGGCATCGAACTTAAACCATACATTATTTCCTGTGCCTCCGCTCCAGCAACTGCCGGCAGTTTCATCGGCAGTAGCATAGGTATTATCAAAAGCCGCATCGGCCGAACAATAATTAGTAATATCGGTGATCTCAACAGCTCCGGACCTGTAATCATAGCTTGGTGAGTCATCTATGCATAGTGTAAATGAACCGTGTGTACGTCTGTCATCAACAGATATCCAATAGGTATGTCCAACAGTAAGTGTATCAATACTGAGGGGCAGGGTACCTGCAAACCAGTCGGCCGCATTGGCGCATTTAACTTCAACACCGGCTTCGTTCCACAGGGCAATTTGTTGTCCGCGCATTGTACCGTATGTGCCACCTGTTGTAACTTCAACATCGATTGCAGTTGTTGTGGCAATAAACCTGAACCATACATTATTCCCGGTCCCTCCACTCCAGCATGAAGGAGACGATCCGTCGGCCGTTGCTCCCGAATTGGTATATTGGGCATCGGAAGAGCACCAGTTGTTCATATCTGTCAGCCAGATTGCCCCGGACTGCTGATCAAAGTCCCGGACATCGACATATTGCGTATCTGCATTCTCACAGGAATTAATATCTATATAAGTGTAAACTATTTCGTGTGTTCCGAGGCCCGCTGATGCAGGATCGAACTGATCACCCGTTATTCCGGGACCGGTGAAAGTCCCCCCTGCGGGATTACCTGTCAAAGTCAACGGAGGATCAGAAACCTGAATCACGGAATCAAGGCCGGAAAAACTTACTGAAGGTAAAGCGTTAAGCGTAACGTTTAAAGTAACCGTATCTCCCAGGGTACACCCGTTATTTTCAACCACTTTCACACCGGCGGACCCGGCCACACTTCCCCAGTCGACTGTAATACTGTTAGAAGTAACACCACCGGACTGAGTGCCTCCTTCAATGATCCAGTTGTAGACGGACCCCGGTGTATCAGTTACAGAATAACTGATCCCAGAAGAATTCACACATTCACTATTCGAACCGGTAATGGAAGATGTTGTTGGAATCGGACAGCAACTTATGGAGGCTTCCCATCCATCATTCTCAAGGCTACCGTCAGAGGTAAAACGGAATGTTAATGCCGAATCTGTCGATTCAATCGTAAAAGACAATCCTTCACCGGTATATACACCTAATAAGGAGAATAAGGTATCAATTCCATCAAAGATTTTTAATGTATCACCACCTTCATTTCTAAGGTTTAAAGTTGTAAAATCGAATTGTATTCTTTCTCCTGTGGATGCGTGAAATGCAATTGTATAGTTTTCATTGTTGCTATATGGATTAAGATCAGAACCACTATCATAAAAATTGCCACTACAGGATTTTATTGTATCTCCATCATATATACTTATCAAATAATTCTGACCTAGTGATAAATTAGTAATTAGGAAGTCTAAGGTAAATAAAAACACAAATATAATATTGTATGTTTTTTTCAGGATCATATACTTAGTCTGAGATTATGCATGATAATGCTTATTTAATTTACGAATAATTATTATTATAGATATAATGGATACAGAAATTTGTTAATATTATGTCTAATAGCTTTCTTAAAGTGATGAGATTAACTTTAATAAGATAGCTTGCAGAAATTGGTCCTGAAATTAAAAAATATGAAGAGATATCCAAGTTCAAAATGAAGATACAGAAAGTCATATAGAGAGAAAATAGCGCCTTTTGTTTATAAATAATCATTACCCATCACAATTCATATGATTTTATCGGATATTTTTAATACAACATTGTTTTTTCTAAAATAGAAATAGATTATATTGATCAAAATATGGGATTGATTTATGTAATTAAAGGAATTCTCCGTAACTTATAGTATAAAATGAACGTTAAACTGCATGCTGAGCAGGATATTTATGTGGTCTAAAAATAAAGTACTCTGATTTTACTATTCTTATTATACATGGTTCTACTTACCTGCGTAAGTTCTTTAGCTTCAATTAATGCATTATGCATTATCAATAGCCCAATGATAAGAAATACTAATGGACAATACGTATTATGAGAAGAAACTGGAAAATAGTATATCGCATAGTAATTGGTTTTTTGTTTATTATAAATCATTACTGTGCCAGTTCACAAACAACTATCTGGGCAGAGGATTTTTCTACATACGCCGATGGCACAACAACCGGTACCGGGGCTCCGGCAATTGCTTCATGGACAGCCGATGGTGTTGTATTCGGAAGAGGCGTAGACGTAAGAACGAATCAATTACAGGGGCGTAACACCAGGTGGCCGAATCCCGACAGGACTACCTGGGTGATCGATGCAGGTGACCCGATAGAGATAACCGCATATACCAACGTTACTATTTCGGTTGATATTTCAGAAGCCGGTAACATGGATGCTACAGATTACATACAGATTCAATATAGTATTGATGGGGGTGCCTGGACAGATTTTACAAACAACGGATTAATTTATAATGATTTTACAAGTGCTGTTGCCTCAGAGTCGGGACTTTCCGGAAGTACTCTAAGGTTGCAGATAATCATGTATAACAATGATGATGCCGAATACTATTACGCTGATAACATACTGGTAACCGGTACTCCTACCGCCACAGGTACCGGCGATGATTATTATTCCTACCAGACAGGAAACTGGAGCGATGTTAGCACATGGACACACGATCCGGGAGGAACAACACAAACGGCTACGGATATTCCGAATTCAGGAGATAATGTATTTATTCTGAATAACCGTACGGTAACACTTACTTCCGACGTGGATACCACAAACCTGGATGTTACCATACGGGAGGGCGGTATTATTGACCAGGATACCTACCAGTTTACAGGAGGATTGGCTGCATTAAGAGGTTCCGGTACATTGAAACTGGCATCGGTAAATTTTCCCTCGGCAACGGTCAATAATTTTGTAAATGCAGGAGGTGGTACTACTGAATATAATAATGCTGCGGATTTCACTTTGCTTGTTACACAGGATACTTATAATAACCTGAGGATCAATGCACCCGGAGTTATTGCATCACAGCTCAGCAACATTACACTGAATGGTGATCTGCATATTCAGCAGGGAACTTACCGCATAAATGATAATACAACCAGTGCCAGGTGGCAGTTAACCATTAACGGTGACGTTACTGTTGAGAGCGGTGCTTCATTTACGGTAGGTACGGGAGTTACCAACTCAACAACCGATCCATTGAATATTACCGGTGGCACGGCTCCTTTTATCAATTATTATGATAACCATTCGCACAGGGTGGTAATTTATGGCGATTTTACCAATGATGGCACTGTTCGGTTTACCAATCTGACCTACCCGGTATTCGATGCATTCCCACCCACAGCAGTAGGAGCCACTTCCGGTTTTGCGACGGTTTATTTTATGGGTGCCACGGATAATACGTTGACCTGTAACAATACAACCGATTTTTACAACCTGGTACTGGATAAAGGCATCGATCAGACCTATCAGTTAAATGTATATTCTACCGCTTATCCATATTTCAGATTGTTTGGGGCCAACATTGCAGGTGGCGAAGGCGGAGGAAGTAATCCGGGACTTAAAAAAGCACTCTGGATACGTACGGGCTCATTAGTGTTGGATGGAATGACAATTATTCCCTCCCTTTCAGAGGGAACCTGTGCAGAAGCTGCTGCCGATCCCAATTCTGATTTTTATGTTCCGGCAAACGGAGCCTTGATTATAGAAGGTTCCGAAGTCGTAGTTTTAACGACTGCTGATGATTATCAGGAAGTAAATGTGGCCTATGGTGTATCGGGAGGATCGGGTTTGGTAAACGGTGTTGATGTTGGCGGGTGCAGTTCATTCTCCGTTTTGGGTAAGTTGCAGGTGAATGATGGATATTTTTCCACACGGGAGTCCGGTGGATTGATCACATGGGATGATGCTTCGGGTCAGATTGAAATTACGGGAGGTACTATTGATGCCAAACAATTTCGTTCGGCCGGTGGTGGTGGTGGTCTGGCATCGTTTGACCAGTCAGGGGGTACATTTCTTCTTCGGGGACGTTTTCAGCGAACACCAAGTGCGTATGCAAGCGTCAGCGATCTGGTAAATGCTCCTTTAAATACAGTCAGAGCCAATGATGTTTGTTTGGGAGCCGGTCTGGGTACGTTCAACCTGAATGAAACGGCCAATGTGTTTAGCATGTCCGGGGGTACGATCCGGATATACGATGCATGCAGTGTGGGAGGCAGGGTATTTGATGTGTTGTCTTCTTCGGGGAACATCAATGTCACCGGCGGCACGATAGAATTTATTCCTACTGCGGGAACAGGTGGAACAGCGGATGCAGCTATTCATTACATCAGGTCAAATGCATCGCTGGGAAATGTAACAATCAACAGGGCAAGCAGCACAACAACCGTTCAGCTGGATGTTTATCCTTTGACTGTCCTTAACGATCTGACTTTAACTTCCGGGGTACTTACGGCGAACAACCTGGCTGTTACAGTTGGTGGCGATTTTTATATCGAGAACGGAACAACCTATACTCCGGGAACAAACTGGACCATTTTTAATGGTTCCGGTGATCAGGATTTCACTGTGAACCTGGCAGCTGCATTGGCATTGAAGAAGTTGAAAATTGATAAGCCAGCAGGAACTACACTGACTCTTGCCGGTTCACAATCAACAATTTCTATAGAGGATTCTCTGACGATTATCAGTGCTACACTGGATGACGGTGGAAAAACAATAGATTTTACCACTTCGGCTACAAGCACTACCTCTTACCTGTACAATTCCGGTATACATACAGGTACGGGTGTAATTATCTTATCCGATAACGATCCCCAGGTGATCGGCGGAAACGGGAACGGTATTTTTGAAAATCTTGAACTGAACAATACAGATGCACTGGATGCCCCGGTCTCTCTTAGTGCAAACACAACGGTAAACGGAACGCTTACTTTCTCACAGGACAAATTATTCGATATTGGTACGTATAACCTCACATTGGGAGCATCAGCCACAATATCCAATGCCGGAGCCAACCGGTTTATTCAGTCTTCGGGAAATGCAGGTGACGGAGGGTTGACCAAGGAGTACTCGGCTTCAGCCAGTAGCTTTACTTTTCCGGTTGGCGCACCATCTACGGGTCATGCTGCGGCAGAGTATACCCCTGCAACACTCTCATTTGAAACGGCACCAACAACGTACGGTTCCATAACGGTTGTTCCTGTGGGCTACGAACATCCGAATACAACGACTAAAGGCAGGAGCCTGACCTATTTCTGGAGAGTCAAATCGGAGGATTTCACCTTAGGATCTGCGATAATTAATCATGCTTATACCTATTCTCAAAATGATGTAGTTACAGGAGGAGACATTACTGAAGCCGGTTATGTGGCTGCAATGTATGATAATTCAACATATACATGGATAAAAGAAACATCTGCCGATGTCGATGAAGGGAATAATATTATTGGAGGTACCGGTACGGCTTACCAGATCTTAACTCTGATCGACGGAGAATTTACGGCAGGTGACGATGATGCTACGGATCCTTTTGGCACACCGACAATTTATTACAGTCGCCAGACCGGTTTGTGGAGCAATACCGCGACCTGGTCGCTGACTGATCATACTACCGATGATCCTCCGGCAGTTGTCCCGGGAGTAAATGATATCGTTATTATCGGCGGACAGGATTCTGTTTACCTTGACAGGGACAGAACAAATCCCTGGACAACTGATAATGTTGATCCCAGGAGTTGTGCCAGTTTAAAAATTGAAGCCGGATCTGCGCTTGATATTGGATACAATACCAACAGTTCTTTTGGTATTGTTCTAAGTCATGACAATGGGAACGGGAATTTCAGGTTAACTACTTCATCAGCAGATGGCAGTACGTATGTTTTTCCCACAGGGGATTTTTCCGATTATAATGTAAATCTGGGAACAACGGAACTCTATTCAACCAATCCCACTGCAGGGACGACCTATTGGTTGCCTAACGGAATTACTTCCTACGGTAATTTGATTATTTCTCCACTGGATGGTTCAAACATAATATTCCCGAATAATGATGTACTGATTTACGGAAATTTAATAACAAGAGGGACAAGTTCCAGGTCATGGTTTTGTCCAAACTGGAGAGAATCAAACTATCCAACAGCACCAACAGTTCCTGTTTCAAAAACAATAACTGTAAATGGAAACTTTGACATTCAGAGTGGGGCATTGGTCTGGTATAACAGAAATGGCACCGGTGCACAAGACTTTGTAATTGACGGTGATTTAATTGTTGCAATTAATTCCGGTATACAGGTCTACACGAATGGGACAGGGAATACTCAGTCAATAAGTATAGGTGGTAATCTAATTAATAACTCCCTGGCTCCAGGCGGATCTCCAAATGGCTACCGGGGATGTGATTTCACCGATATCCCTTTAATATTTTTTGATGACGGTGTTAAATATATTACAAATGACAATCCTTCAGACAATACGTATACTGTAATTGAATCAATTACTGTAAATAAAGGCTCATCGCAATCCGATTCACTTATCGTAGATATTACAGGTACTTTTACCACACCTGCCAATGACTGGCTGACATTGCAAAATGGTACATTCAGGTATGAGCACGATGCCGATTTAAGCATTACCACAACCAGTACGTTTACTATTCCTTCAACAGCCGGATTGTGTGTCGATGCATCAGGCAGAACAATCCGCCTGGCAAATGCCAACAGCAGCAGTAATGATGTATATTTAAACGGTAAACTGACTATTGTCGATGGCGATGTGACCATTGGTAATACTAACAACTACAATCAGGATATTGAATACTCCGGCGGAGGATGTTCTGAAATTGAAATTTTTAACGGCTCCTTAACTGTCAATGGCCAGATCCGAAGGAATCCTTCAACCACAGCCGGTGTTTTGAAATATACGCAGTCGGGAGGATCCGTTACTATCAACGGACGATCGGCTCTGACAAGCAATGCAAAACTGGAGATCCTTAATTCGGGAAGCGAATTCAATATGTCGGGAGGTACGGTTACAATTGTTCGCGGCAGTGGAGGAGGCACGTATGGTGATCTGTACCTGCGACCTGAGAGTTCTTCCGTTACCGGCGGAGAGATCATATTTTCTCCGGGAACGGCCGGGGATCAGGATTATATTTTCGATGCAAATGTTCCTGTACATGACCTTACAATTAACGGAAACGGAGGACAGGATGCAAATGTGACGTTACTGGTGAGTCCGCTGGTGGTTAACGGAGACCTGACCCTTGTAACCGCTACCAGCATATTGGATGCAAACATTACTTTCGATATTGATGTAACCATCAATGGTGATTTTGATAATTCAGGTGTTTATGAACATCGCAATAACCTTACAACATTTGACGGAGGGACACAATCCATCTTAGGTTCTTCCAATACAGAATTTTATGATCTGGATGTGAATTCCATAACAAGTCTGACATTAAACAGAGATGCTACTGTTGAAAATGATTTAACATTAACCAGCGGGACCCTTATCTGTGGAGATTACTATGTTTATGTACAAGGCGATGTCACGAACAATGCTACCTATACGGATAACAGTACCGGACTGGTGTTAAATGGTACCATCATGCAATACCTTGGTGGTACAGGAACATGGGGACAACTGGAGTTAAATAATTCAGCCGGCGCAAGACTGGAAAATGCGATTTCATTGCAGGCTGATTTCTTATTGACCAATGGAATATTCGATATCAACAAGTACTTATTGACATTGGGAGTTAACAGTGATATCGTAGGGAATGGTTACAGCGATACAAAAATGATTACCTCCGACGGAGTATTCAGTGATGTAGGCGTGAGGAAGTATTATAGCATATATAGCGGTGCAATGCAAACCGATACCATTCCTCTCGGTACATCAGGCAAGTATACACCGGCATTCATTTCTTATACAGACAATACAAATGTAGGGTATATTCGTGTGAATAATATCAATGATAATCACCCGGGAGTTCTTGATCCTGATAATGTTCTGGATTATTTCTGGGAGGTTGAAAGCAATGGTATTGCCGGATTTAATGGTTCCATAGTTTTTAATTATAACGATGGGGATGTACAGGTTACAGGAGCAAATACTGAAGCCGATTACATTGCTGCAGCATTGCTCTCACCAACCACAAGCTGGACCAAAGCAGCTCCAGGTCCGGGAACAGATAATGTGGATGAAACGAACAATACAATTACTTTTGACTATTCGGGATCAAATTCGTTGAGTGGTGAATATACTGCGGGTATTGATGCCGCATTGCCTGATCAGGTTCCCGAATTCACAAGCATTAATGACGGAGACTGGTCGGATAATACAAACTGGCAGCAAACCGACGGTGATCCGTATACCCTTACCGGTGCACCGAATGGATTTATCGTCATTGTTGATTCGGATGATGAGGTTACGCTAGATATAAACCATGCCTCTGCTTACAGGATTACAATTAACGGAACATTGAGGGTTGTATCGCCAACTTACGGGCACAATCTGGGTACTGTAACGGGTAGCGGAACTCTATATCTGGAAAGCGGGACATTCCCTGCGGGAAGATATACCGATTTTCTTGATTGTTCTAATGATGCAACACTTGATTATGGCGGAACAACAAATTATACAATCATTGCAGATCTGTACTCCAGCATTCCTAATTTACATTTTACGGGTACGGGAACCAGAACCCTGCCAAGTAAAGATCTTACCATTTGTAAACAACTGTTAATAGACGGGCCTACTTTAAATAATAGTGTAAATAATCGAAAACTTACCATACAGGGTACAATGGAACGTTACGGTACGGGTGCATTTTCAAGCGGAAGCGGAAGCGGAGCTACGGTTACTTTTGCCGGAACAGCTGCTCAGACCGTGGCAGGTGCGCTTGGTGATTTCAGTGGGACAAACACATTTAATAACCTGGAAATAGATAATAGTACCGGACTTACGGTAAATAGCGGAGGCGCAATAGAAGTCAAACGGAATTTGTTACTGACTGACGGACTCATTACTACCTCAGCTACCAATACGCTTACCATAACGAATACAGC
>CAZWFM010000006.1:15642-16779 GCA_964633185.1 uncultured Bacteroidales bacterium
ATCCGACAACGGCTGATGCCGGGTTGGATCAGTCATTATGCGGGGCAACCAGCACTACACTTGATGGAAATACACCAGCAACAGGTACGGGATTATGGACTATAATCAGCGGAACGGGAGGGACAGTAGTTACACCAACATCTCCTGCCAGCACTTTTAACGGTACCAACGGAACAACTTATACGTTACGCTGGACGATTACCAACGGAGGTTGCGAATCATCGGATGATGTAATTATTGATTTTCCGTTGCTGCCTGTTCAGCCGGGAGCTTTTACAATCAGCTCATCCCAGGTATGCCAGGGACAAACAGGCGTGGTATATACGGTTCCGAATGATCCTACCGTAACGTATACCTGGAATTATTCAGGAACAGGTGCTACTATCAACGGTACGGGTAATTCTGTTACCGTCGATTTTGATGCTTCAGCCACAAGCGGAACATTAAGCGTTTATGCAACCAATGGTTGCGGAGATAGCGCTCCCCGTGAGATTGATATTACAGTAAATCCAATACCGACAATAACACTATCAAATCCGAATGTACAGGTTTGTCAGGGTATAACCAGTACTGATTTGAACTATACTGCTACTACAGGTGGCCCCGATCAATATTCATTAGACTTTGATGCAACTGCAGAAGCTGAAGGATTTGTGGATTCGGTAAATGCCACATTGACAGCAAGCCCTATCATCATTTCGGTTCCTGTAGCAGCATCTGTTGGAGTTTACGATGCTGTACTGACCGTCAGGAACAGCGCTGCCGGATGTGTGAGTATAGATTATGCAGTGACTATAACTGTGAATGCACCTGCAATTCCGGCTTTAACAGGTAATGATACGGTTTGTGTGGGATTTGCCGGAAATACCTATACAACGGATATCGGAATGTCAGATTATGTCTGGGTCGTCTCGGCAGAGGGTTTGGTAACATCGGGAGGAGGAACAGGAGATGATTCAGTAACCATAACATGGAATACTGCAGGTACGGGGAATGTATCCGTAAATTATACGGATACAAACAATTGTACTTCTGCAACCAGAGATATGGACGTGGAAATTATGCCTGTGCCGGCAACAGGACCTGCATATCATATAAACGATTCGCACTATCAATGATAAATATCAGATTAATAAG
>CAZWFM010000006.1:16879-20708 GCA_964633185.1 uncultured Bacteroidales bacterium
CCTGCATATCATATAAACGATTCGCACTATCAATGATAAATATCAGATTAATAAGGAATTGAATGGTTTAATATATCATTATTTACCGGAACAGAAATAACATTGATCATTAAAAATACAACTTACATGTAATAAAAAATAATTAACTTAACTATAACGTAACAAAACCCCATGCTTTTACGGTATAAGCAGGTATACATATAGCAGAAAACGAACAAAAGAACAATAAAAAACAATAAAGAACATGTTTAATTTACTAAAACAGGGAATTATGAAGAGAGTATTTAATTTTAAAACAATGTTGGCAATTGCAGTTTCTGTAATGCTGACTAACGGACTTATTGCACAAACACATCCGGGTACAACAATACCTGGAACTCCGGCAAATTTGGCTACAGAATACGCCGGTTCTGATGTGCAGGGAACTACTTACATGGTGGAAGGAACATCCGTTCCATTATTTGCTATGCCTGATGGTTATTATCACCCGACTTATGATGCGACAGCAGGAGTGTATACTTTGACTGACGGTTTTACTTGGGACTGGACAGAAGGTACGGGAAATATTAGCTTCTCCAATGATGGTGTTGATGATAACTATACAGTTGCAACAGCAGGAGCAGCCAGCGCAGGTTCCTACACAGTGAATGTTATGGAGATAGCACCCCCTGCATGGGGTGGTTGCAGTGATGCAGGTCAGAATCTGACAGTAGCAGTTGTGGTAACTCCGGCTTCTACTTTAGGTGGTGATGCCACACTTGAATATTGTGATGGCGATGCAGGAATACCAACTGTTATAAATCAAACGATCTCGAATGGTTGGCAGGAATATGACGTAGTGTGGAGATTGCAGATACACACACTGGACAATTTGGGAGTAATCGATTTCTATTATGATGATGAAACAGGAGCAAATCCGCAAGCCGTTCAGTATTATGCTGAAGATTATCCGGCTACTGCACCGAATCGATTTGCAGCTTCAGGTGTTCACGACATAATGACTGTTGGAAGCTTTCAAGTAATTAATACGCAATCAACTGTGTATACTTATGATTTGATAAGTATCAACGACCAGGCTTTGAGATTTGGTGATTTTATCACTCTTGGCGGTGATGATACCGATCCCAGTGCATTTACATACAATGCTATTGGTGAAACCGTATCAATTACGATTCATCCTTCACCGACAACAGGACCTATTTATCATATCAACTCAGGTTGGGCTAACTAAAAAACGCCGATCATTAGTGTAAAAGAAGTAAGAACTAAACAGCAATTCCATTGTTTGGAAGAAACCATATAATACTGACACTGTTACTGTTTAACATTACTTTCGGATACGGGCAGGTTCAACTTGAACCTGCCTGTGCTGAAAGTAATGAGTTGTATGGTGTTACAGGATATTCCGATTCGGAATTTATATGGTCTTTCGATCCTGCATACGGAACTGTTCTTGAAGGCAATGGTACCGATACCATCACCATAAGGTGGGGATATGCTACCGGCATTGTTCAATTGGAAGTTCTTGAAATTACATCACAGAATTGCAGTAATGTTCCTTCCCGTGCTTGGATAGAAATCATGGCTCCGGATGTGGATCTGGGGTATGACTTTCCTGAAATATGCGATTATGATTCGCTGGTACTGGATGCCGGCGATCATCACGAACCGGAATTTACTATTCTGTGGCACAATGGAAGTACTGACCAGCAATATATCGCAAGAAATACAGAACAGATATGGGTGCGTGTAACCGATGGTTATGGCTGTACAAGGTATGATACGGTGTCTTTGCTTGTTCATCCTTCACCTGATGTTGATCTTGGAGAAGATATTCGCGTCTGTGCACCATATACTCATGCACTTCGTCCGGGAGATTACTCCTATTACAGATGGAGTATCTCAAGTACCGGCGAAGTAATTGAGAACGACTGGGAATATATTGTGTACCCTGTTGAACAGGAAATACCTGATACGATCCTTCTGGAAGTTCAAGACTATAATTCATGCTGGGCAAGTGATACACTGGTTGTTTATCCTTGTAATTATGAAACGCTTTTCAAAGATATGCCCAATGCAATTACACCTGATGGAGATGGTGTAAACGATGTCTGGAATATTCCATATATGCAGTTTTTTGAGGATGCCGTATTGGAAATATTTGATCGTTGGGGGCGTCTGATTTACAGAACTACAAATGTTGCTGAAGAACCCTGGGATGGAAAATCGAAAGGCAGAAACCTGCCCATGGATTCGTATTATTTTGTTCTTGACCTGAATGAAGCAGGAGCCGAACCAATAGTTGGGACTGTTAATTTAATCCGGTAATCTTATTAAGGGAAAAAAATATTAGGATATATTTGTTTTCGGGAATATATAAGGTGAGTAAAAGAATCAGGAAAGATAAGGAGTCAATAAATAAAGGAATGAAGTTATTCCGTGTAAAATATATCGTATTAAGCTGTTTTTTGTTTTCAGCACTTACTAAAGCACAGCAATTTCCCATATACAGTCAGTATATGATGAATTCGTTTTTACTTAATCCGGCTGTAGCAGGTCATGAAGGGTATACAGCTGTGAATTTTACTGTGAGAGAGCAGTGGGCGGGACTAAAAGATGCACCGACAACATTCGCTCTTACCGGTCAGACAAGGTTACTTAAAAACAGTTTTATTTCACGCACAAAATCAATACGACGCAGAAGACGTGTAATGTCCCGCAGTGGTCGGGTTGGTTTGGGTCTGTACTTCTTTCATGATCAGAATGGAGCTTTCAGCAGAACCGGAATGCAGGGAACGTATTCATATCATTTGACTTTGAGACGTTCTCAGTTATCCTTTGGAGCCTCGATTAGTACTTTTCAGTATAAGCTTGATAAAGATAAATTGAACCTTGAGAACCCTGATGATCAGTTGTACCTTAATACTGCAAATCAGGCCTTTATTTCAGATGCAAATGCAGGGGTTTATTACTCTGACAAGAATATATATGCGGGATTTTCCGTACAAAATCTTTTTGAAAGCTTTTTAAGGTTCAATAACAGGGAAGGAGCCGGATTTAAACTGGAGCGACAATATCTTACTATGGCCGGTTATCGGTTCGACCTGATCGACTTTTTGTTTATTGAGCCATCTTTTCTTTTTAAGCTGAGTGAGAACGTAGTTTCACAATTGGATATGAATTTGAAATTCTACTTTAAAAATGACTATTGGGCAGGACTGTCCTACAGGACAGGAAGTGGATCAAGAGTTGCACAGGAATCCATTGGAGGACGTGGTTCTTCTTTGATTATTATGGGAGGTGCACGTGTAGATAAGTTTTATTTCGGCTATGCATTTGACTACACCTTCAGCAGTATCAGTGCAAGGACCTACGGCTCGCATGAGCTGATGATCGCAGTAAAATTCGGTGACAGCGCCAGAAGATACCGCTGGTTGAATCGTTATTAGGTTGTTGGCAAGCAACAAAAATAGTCTTAAGTCTTGAAAGGCAAAAGGCAAAAGGCATAAAATAATCAATGACATAGTATATTGAACATATCCGATAATGCAATAACCAAACAACTCTAAACTGTCCCACTACTCATCTTTTTCCTGATGAACGGAAGAACCTGGTAATTTGCGTTTCATAGAAAGGGAATACACTGAAAAAAGAGAGTAGTTGAAATGCTTTTTCATTCTGTATCTTATTTCCGGGGCTTCACCCCGCACTTGATGAGGGATTCCTCTTAATGACGTATTGTATTGTTTTCTTTGACTTTGGATTTCAACTCAAAACTCAAAACTCAAAACTCAAAACTCAAAACTCAAAACTCAAAACTCAAAACTCA
>CAZWFM010000007.1:0-17576 GCA_964633185.1 uncultured Bacteroidales bacterium
ATTCGGGTCCAGGGCTTGCCCTGGGGTTCATACCCGTGATTGCAATGAAAGTAATTCATTCTGATCAGACACTCCGGTTAGTATAATTTTATTATATTAACTTCGGGAACAACTTTTAAAACCATGAATCGTAAAAGGTTATATATCAGATAGTTTTATTAATTCCTATTATAAATATTACAATGAAAAAAGTACTTGGCCTGGTAATTATTATGATCCTCTCTGCTGAAGCTTTTTCACAGGGAGAACTTGAAAATGCATTCTATTTCCGTTTCGGGTACTCGCAGCCTACAAAACAATATTGGGGAATTGATGATCCGGATTATTGGGAGAACAGCGCCATAATGAATGGATTTATAACGGAAATCGGACATATATTTATTATTGACCAGCCTCTTGCAGAAGGTTTGCGGTTGGGGATAAATGTTGATTATCTTGCCTTCTATTACCATAAGATAATCAATCGGGATGTCCGAAGCGGACATGTTCTTTTTGGATCGAAAGTCGGGCCATGCTTATCTTACAGTCCGGTTGACAAACTGGTATTTGATTTGTATGGCAAATTCAATCCTGTTTGGATTTCTACTTTGCAAATGACTCCCTTAACAGATGATCTTTACGAGGATGAATCTGAATTTTTTATGGGATTTTTAGGCATAGGATTTTCAGCCGGCATAAACATCAGGTATTCGGTTTTCATGTTTGGCTTCGACTTCAACCAGTCATGGAACAGACTAAACTATATTTCGGGCAGTAATACTGATTATGAATACGACGATCATTTTGGAAATCAGGGGACTGATGCTGGCGACCAACATAGAATTGCAACACCCATGCCATCTTTTAATTTTACTATGGGATTTGCTTTCTAACCGGAAAATATAGAAGGATGATTTAAAAAAAGCTTCCGGGAATTCCAGGAAGCTTTTTAGGTTTAAGCAACAATTTTTTTTGTGTAAAACAAGAAGAACAAAACATTGTTATTCTGCCTGTAACTTATAAAACACGATATACAATACAGAATTTCCTGAAGATTATCTTATGATTTTAGAAAGAACAATTCCTGCAGAGGATTATCCCCTTCAAAGTTGAGATAATAAAAACATTTGCAACAGAAGTTTTACTACATTTAGCAATTACTGAAACATCACGGATCATACTATGCAGTTTGAAGAATTTGGCTTGAATGACAGCCTCCTTGAGGCTATTTCCTATATGGGTTTTGAGAAGGCTACTCCAATACAAATCAGTACCATACCTGAAATACTTACAGGGAGAGATCTGATAGCTTGTGCCCAAACAGGAACCGGAAAATCAGCGGCTTTTCTGTTGCCTGTTCTGCATAAGATTGCACAGAGAGAAAAAAAAGGTGTGGATACATTGATACTTGTTCCTACGCGTGAACTTGCAATACAGATCGAGCAACAGATCAGAGGGTTTGCCTATTTTGTTTCTGTGAATTCCATAGCTATTTATGGCGGAGGCGATGGAACCAGTTGGGACCAGGAGAAAAAGGTATTGACAGAAGGTGCTGATATTGTTGTGGCCACACCGGGCAAAATGATCACTCATTTGAACATGGGGTATGTGGATTTTGGTTCAGTTGAACATCTGATACTTGATGAAGCCGACCGCATGCTTGATATCGGGTTTCATGATGACATCATGAAAATTATTTCTTTTCTCCCTAAAAAAAGGCAAACCCTGATGTTCAGTGCAACCATGGCACCAAAAATCCGGACCCTGGCAAAAAAGATACTTACAGATCCGAATGAAATCAGTACTTCAATATCCAAACCACCTGAAGGCGTTTTACAGGCTGCATACCTCATTTACAACAACCAGAAAATCCACTTAATTCAGAGTCTGATTAAAGACAAACCGGAATATCAAAGCATTCTGATATTTACTTCTACGAAGAAAAATGTCACTGAAATCGTACGTGCCTTGAAAAAATCATGCGGGAATGTGCAAGGCATATCATCCGATCTGGAACAAAAGGAAAGGGAAGAAGTATTGTCGCAGTTTAAAGCAAGAAATACACGGATTCTGGTGGCGACTGATGTGCTAAGCAGGGGCATTGATATAAAGGATATTAATCTGATCATCAATTACGATACGCCGAACGATGCTGAAGATTATGTACACAGGGTTGGGCGTACAGCCAGGGCAGATCAGACAGGAGTTGCAATTACTTTAGTAAATGAAGATGATATGTTTCGGTTACACCGCATAGAAGAACTGATTGAATCAACCATTGCAAAATTGGCGTTACCTTACGAATTGGGACAAGGACCTGCCTGGAATCCGAAGGGCAGAAGAAGGTTTTCCGGAAGAAATTATAAAGGGGACAGATTCAAAGGGAAGAAGAATAAGACAGTACACCAAAAGAAGGGCCCCGATCGTCAACATAGATGATTGTGCAAAATATTTGAATTGATTATGAATTTGGTTTTATTCATATAGTTTCCATATATTTAAGATCAATATTTGTTTATTTTTATTCATTCAATTCATTAAAACCAAATCAATCATGAAAAAATCATTACACAAAAACCTTCATTTGAAAACCCGTTTAAAAGCATATTCTGCAACTGCCGGGGCAATACTGGTGTTATCACCCGCCGTAAAAGGACAAATAATCCATTCAGGTATACAAAATATTCAGTTGAATATGCCGGATGACCTTTATGAGCTTGACATGAACGATGATGCCGTTATTGATTTCGCTATACGATTAGGTGGTTCCAGTTCTGTTTATTCTTCCGGGTCAATCTATGTCTGGTATGGTTTTGGATATGCTGTGATCTATAATCCCAAAACAGATTCATACAACAACAGTTGGATGTACCATACGAGCAATTATGCAGGTAGAACTGTTGTTGATGGTCTTTCTGTTGGATCGGCCATAAACGGATCAAATACAATGTGGTCAGATGCCGGTAGTCCGCAGTGGCCGGGAGTGTTTGGATTAGGATATCTTTATATAGTCTACACTGCTTCCGGCACCAATTCCTTTGCATATGGATATGGCGATTTTTTTGGCACTCAGAAATTTGTTGGTGTGCGCTTTTATATCGGCACAGACCAGCACTACGGATGGATCAGGGTGAGGCTTGGAGATTATATTGATCCTGTAACTGTTATTGACTGGGCATATGAGTCAACTCCTGAAACGGGAATTCTTGCAGGTGACGGAGGTGATACGGATAATCCTGTACCCACCTTAACGGCTGATCCAAATACAGATCAGCAAACAGTTACTGTGGGCCTGTCTTTTAATGAACATATTCAGGAACTTGAACTGGATCATTTTATTGTAAACAATGGTGTTGCATCAAATCTGAACGAACTTACGGCAGGAGAGGAATATACTCTTGATGTTACCGCAGATTCTCAGGGCAGTGTATCTGTTGAACTGCCTTATAGCAGCGTAACGGATTCATCGGGAAATCCTAACCTCCTTGCCTATACAAGTTGGATATATGAAGTGGAATCAGCAGCAGAGAATATTAGTGACAATAGAATTTCAATATATCCAAATCCTGCAAAAGACCAGTTATTCTTAAACTTAAAAAACGAATCTGACATAACTGTAGTTAACATTTCCGGTGAATTGCTATACAGCAGAAAGAAAGTAATAAATGAAACAATTGATGTGAGTCAATATGCTCCCGGAATTTATATAGTTAACATTGAAAACAAAGATGAACTCTACCATAAAAAGATATTGATTGAATAATTGAATGATGAACTACCGGAAATTACTCCGGTAGTTTTTTACAGGTTAGTTTAACGTATCCAGGATCCCTGATAACTTCTTTAGCAATGTATCGCTTGCAGCAACGAGCGGCAGGCGTACATTTCTTTTGCACAATCCTAAAATTTCCAGTGCAGCTTTTACTCCCGCAGGATTGCCTTCCTCGAACAGGGCATCAAAATAATCCAGTAACCTGTAATGAAGACCATTGGCCAATTCAAAGTTTTTATTCAGAGCTGCTTTTACCATTTTTGTGAAATGAGCCGGATGTGCATTGGCCAGAACTGATATTACGCCCGAACCACCAAGTTGTATCATGGATAAGGTAATCGCATCATCACCTGAAATAACGAGAAAGCCATCAGGCTTGTTTTTAATTATTTCCATGATCTGTCTGAGGTTTCCCGAAGCTTCCTTTACACCAATGATATTGCTATGATCAGCGGCCAGTTTTAAAACAGTGTCCGCATTTATATTCGAACCGGTTCGTCCGGGAACATTGTATAGAATAACCGGCAAAGGGCATGCTTTGGCAATGGCTGTAAAATGCTCGTACAATCCTTTCTGGGTTGGTTTGTTATAATATGGAGCTACAGAAAGAATTGCTGCAATTCCTTCAAGATCTGTTGAACGGATGGTCTTTACAATCTGCATGGTATTGTTACTCCCGATACCAACAACAACCGGAACCCGGTGATTAGTATATTGTAATACTTTGCTGACAACCTTTTTCCGTTCCTCCTTCGAAATTGTAGCATTTTCTCCGGTTGAGCCCAGAGTAACAATATAATCTACTCCGCCATTTATTACATGATGAACGATTTTTTCCAGTGATCTGTAATCAATTGACTTGTCTGTATTAAAAGGAGTGACAAGTGCCACACCTGTTCCTGTAAATTGATCTGTCATTCCTTTAGTTTTTAATTAGAGCCAGGTAGTGCAATATTTGAGTAATCAGGAAATTGAGTTGAATTTCTGTCTGTGCTTTAAGATTTACAATTCGTTCCACTTCCTTATTTCGATAACGTATTTCTTTCTTATCCTCAGCAATTTCTTTTCTGAGGTTTTTCATTGCTTCCTTTTCTTTTTCAATATCAATCATGAAATCAAGGTATTCATTTTCCTGCGAATATTTCCCAACTTTAAATTTAGCCTTTGACAGAGCCACAATGTATTGAATAGGATAGGGTTCATCGAGGCTCAAATTGATCAGAATATCAAATTTCTTTTCAATAAAAGAATGTACTGTTTCATCAACCGGTTTGTAATACCAGTTCAATTGTTTATGAGTGAAAAAATCAAATCCTTTTCGATACAGATAATGATCGATCAGGTTTTTACTGTCAACATAGCCTAATACTTCGATCTTATTTTTTTTATTTGCAATATTTTTGACCATTTCTTTAACAATATCAAAGCTTATCTGGTGTGTGGCATTAAACAAAATACCAATGGTTTTTGCATCATGAATGTTGCAGGCATTTACCTGACGCTTGTTTTTGCGTAAGTATGAGTTTATCGCACGCCGTCCCAGATATGCCTTGGTATTTTCGATACATTTCATGCTGCAAGTTTAAAAAAAACCTTGGATAAATCACTATATAATAGGATTGTCTTATGATATTATTTTTTAATCCTTATTCACTCTGATCATTTGAAGAAGTTCTGTTTCGGAAATTATTGGTATGCCATGTTTATGAGCTTGTTCAAGTTTGCCCGGTCCTATGTTTTTACCCGCGACAAGGAAATCAGTATTCCCTGAGATAGAACTCACATTTTTGCCTCCGTTTTGTTCAATGATATCTTTTATTTCTTCGCGGGAATGCTGACTGAAAACACCTGAAATGATTAACGACTTGCCAGAAAGTGCTGTGCCCTTTTGATCCTCTTTGTTGGTTTGAAATTGCAATCCATGTTCCTTCAAATGCTGTATGCAATCTATATTTTCATGATCTGTAAAATAGCTGACAACACTTTCGGCAATGCGTTCTCCGATCTCGTTCACGGTGATAAGCTTTTCAACAGAAGCAGACCCGATCGCATCTATGGATCCAAATTCAACCGCCAGTGTTTTCGCTACTGTTTCACCAACATACCTTATTCCAAGTGCATATAGTACCCTGTGAAAAGGGACTTTCTTTGAATTCTCAATACTGGCAATGAGATTTTCTGCAGACTTATCTGCAAATCGTTCCAATGAAATCAATTGTTCCTTCCTGAGAGAATAAAAATCCGCAACATTTCTTATAAGACCATGATCATACAATTGTGCAACAGTTGCTTCTGCAAGACCTATATCCATTGCCTTTCGGGACACAAAATGGATGAGTCTGCCTTTTATTTGCGGAGGACAACCATTCTCATACGGACAATAATGTTTGGCTTCTCCTTCAACACGAATTAATTTTGTATTACATTCCGGACAGTGAGTGATATATTCAAGAGGCTTTGAGCGCAGATCACGCCTGCTTTTATCGACTCCTACTACTTTAGGAATGATTTCTCCTCCTTTTTCTATGTATACAAAATCGTTGATTCTGATGTCTAAAAGAGCTATCTGATCTGCATTGTGCAATGAAGCTCTTTTTACAGTTGTTCCGGCCAGCAATATGGGCTCAAGGTTTGCCACCGGGGTTATTGCTCCGGTGCGACCCACCTGGAAATCAACAGAAAGAAGTCTTGTTAATGCCTGCTCAGCTTTAAATTTATAGGCTGCTGCCCAGCGGGGTGATTTGGCAGTAACACCCAAACGCCTTTGCTGATCAAATGAATTGATCTTAACAACAATTCCGTCAATATCGAAAGGCAGGCTTTTTCTCTTTTCTTCCCATTCGTTAACAAACCCCAATACTTCATCTATTGAACAACATTTTTTAATATGCTGTGTAATTTTAAATCCCCAGTCTTTCGCTTTCATAAGATTTTCATAGTGCTGCTGATAGGGGAGGGTGTTACCTGTTATGGAATAAAAAAGACAGTCCAGCGGACGTTTTGCAACAAGTGATGAGTTTTGCATTTTCAGGGTGCCTGATGCTGCATTTCTTGGATTGGCAAATGCAGGTTCATTTCTGGAAATGCGCTCCTCATTCATTTTCTGAAAGCCTTCATGAGGCAATAAAATTTCACCTCTGATCTCAAATTCATCAGGATAGTCATTACCGCGTAACTTTAAAGGAATGCTTTTTATGGTTTTTACATTTGCTGTTACATCATCGCCTTTTTCACCATCACCGCGTGTTACAGCCCTTATAAGCAAACCATTTTCGTAGGACAGGCTAATGGATACCCCGTCATATTTTAACTCGCAAATGTATTCATATTGTTCATTGACAATCTTTTTGTTTCTGGTTTCAAACTCTTTCAACTCTTCAAGAGAGTAAGTATTTGCAAGAGAAAGCATCGGGTTATTATGCACAACCTGCTGAAAATCCTTATTTATATCACTGCCTATACGTTGTGAAGGTGAATTTTCATCAAAAAACTTAGGGTATTTTGTTTCCAGGTCCATCAGTTCCTGCATAAGCCGGTCATATTCAAAGTCACTGACAGAGGGTTCAGAAAGTACATAGTAACGGTGGTTATGTTCATCCAGAACAGTCCGTAAACGGTCTATTCTTTGTTTTATTTGCTGATGCTGATCCATTGAATTCTGTTGAACAAAATATTCTAACGAAAATAGAATTAATAGTTGAAAGTAAAAGGAAAAAATTTGGAATCCCGATTAAACCTTTCGTATTTTAACCAGTCTAAGTATCGATAACAAACAACAGGTTTTCTGACATTTTTTTAATAAAGAATCAATACATTCGTTCAATAAAACCTGTTAATTAAAATTTATCAATATGTGGCGATTAACATTTTTAATTTTAGCTTCATTCTGGTTTTTTTCACCTCTCACAGCACAGGAAAACATGCAAAACCAGGAAACCAGCAGAGAGGAAAACAGGATGGTTTTGCGTGGAAACACACGAGACAAGACAATGATCTGTCGTAATAACATGCATCAGAGTATGCATCGGAATCGTCGGCAGGAGATGATCAGGAAAAATCAGATGCACATGCAGCAAAAAATGCAAATGAATCAGCAACGGAGGATGATGCAGCAACAAAGAATGCATCAGCATAGGATGCAACAACAGAGAATCCAGCAACAAAGGATTCAAAAGCAAATGAATCAACAAGGGGCAGGACCTGGGAGATAACCAATCACGAGTTTTTACCTATGAAAAAATTTTCTATACTTATACTGATGATCTGCTGGTTGCCTGCTTTGGCCCAGGAAAGTCTGGATGAGCAGATAAAGTGCGGACTGGACTTATTCAATTCAGAAAAATATGAAGAAGCAGAAAAAATTTTTCAATCAGTAGTGAAGGAAAGACCAGACAACGAGGATGTATTGTTCTATCTTGCAAATACGCAATTGGCACAATTCAAAAATGAACAGGCTATAAGGAATTATAATAAAGTTCTGGAGATCAATAATAAAAACATTGATGCGATCTTTAACAGAAGCAATGCCAATTACGAACTGGAAAAATACAGGAAATCAATAGAAGATCTGAATAGAGTCCTTGAACTGGATTCGTTGTATATTGATGCTTATTCGGTACGAGGCAGTTCATGGTTCAACCTGGAGGAATACGAAAATTCACTGGCTGATTTTGACATGGCAGTTAAGCTTGATCCGGAAATAGCCTCAAATTATTACGATAGAGGAAACAGCAGGTTCATGCTTGCCCGGTATGAATTGGCAGAAAATGATTTTTCAAAAGCCATTGAACTGGATGAGGAAGAACCTGATTATTTTTTTAACAGAGCCCTCACAAAGTTTTATTTGAATATGAATCCGGATGCCTGTGAGGATCTTGAAAAGGCTGCCTCACTCGGTGATGAAGAAGCAGCAGATTTTCTGAATGAATTGTGTTCAGATTAAGCCCTGTCTAATCTTCAAATACCAACACCTTTTTATCGGGAGTGTAATTCTGTATATGGATAACAAATTTATCGATTTGCCGCTTTCGCTTTAGCAACAATTCATAAATCCTTGTTTTGTCAGAGTACTGAAAAACAATGTAATTTCCTGTTTCAAATCTATTTTGTCCGAAAAGACCGATTCTTTTTTTGTTGTTGTAATGATTTAAAAAGATCCTGGTATCCTTCATATCTTTAATGCGATATACAACAACATCTTTACCTGTTTTTACTGATAGCTCACTATCCTGTACGAGTATTTTTCCGAGTTCTTCATATTTTTTGGAGAATATAAAATACAATGTAAATACCAATTGTGTCATTAAGGTAAAAATCAAAATCAGTTTGAGAACCCGATAATTGATCACCATTAGCAATTCGGGGCTTATAAGGATCGTAGTAATCAATACAAAAGCTGTAACAACCGAAAACAGGACAATCTTTGGTCGTAAAGTGCTTTTTGTATGTATTACCGGGATGACCATCTTTCAAATCTTTAAAACGGTATTTGACTAATAAAATTACAAGTTCAGAACAATTTTTATTCTTATTTAATTATACGGAGAAATTGGTTAATTGGTTATCTGTCAAATCATTTGGGTAAGGTCTGAGAACGATCTCTTTTTAATTTTTCTGGCAAAGCAATAAGAAATTTAAAATTTTTAACAGAATTATTTTGAATCTACGATAAGTTTCGTATATATTTGTACGATAAATATCGTAGGTAAATATGTCACAAAGAAAATCCATTGAACCGACAAGCGCTGAACTTGAAATCCTGAACATACTATGGGAAAAGCAGCCACTTACCGTAAGGGAAATCCATGAAAAGTTGCGTTCACGGAAAGATGTGGGTTATACCACAACACTAAAGATCATGCAAAATATGACAGCAAAAGGTTTGTTAGCAAGAAAGATGAAAGGCAAAAGTCATTTGTATGTTCCTGTGCATAAAATGGAAGAAACACGTGAGAATTTATTAAACAGATTTCTTGATACTGCATTTGGAGGATCAGCCTCCACTCTTGTGATGCAATTGCTGGGGAACAGCAAGACCTCAGAAAAAGAACTGAAAGAAATTAAAAAAGCAATAGAACAAATTGAGAAGAATCAGAAATGATGCAATTTGTCAGTAACATATTCGGGAATGTGATTATTGAAGCCATTGGATGGTTTCTGATCCATTCCCTTTGGCAGGGAGCAATAATAGCTCTTTTGTTGTTGATTTCGCTCCTCATCTTCAGGCACTGGTTTTCGCAATTCAGGTATTATCTTTCTTTTGCGGCTCTGATATTGATGGTTGCATCTTCTGCAATAACATTCAGCAAGACTCTGAAATATGCCAATGAAAAATTTGAGATTCAACAGTCCATCGTAAATAATCCTGATTATTTGAAAGAAATTGTTAAGGATAGCCGGATGAGCAATACAGAGGTCTCTCTCACTTTTATAAATGAATCTTTCAGCTTAAAAAGAGCCTTTCGGCGTGCCGAAATACAAAAACATTTTCCATGGATTGTCAGCATTTGGTTTACCGGCCTGTTATTTTACCTGCTGCGCATTGTATTTGGCCTGGTGTATCAGTATCGATTAAAAAATACAAAGAGAGATGAAATAGATAAAAGGTGGATCCTGAAGTTAAGCAAATTTGCTTCACAATTAAAAATCAATAAACAAGTCAGGATTTATATTTCAAGAGTAATAAAATCACCCGTAACAACAGGTTTTTTAAAGCCTGTGATCCTAATTCCGGCAAGCATGATTTCAGGATTAAGTCCGGAGCAGATTGAAGCAATTGTAGCTCATGAACTCGCTCATATCAGAAGAAATGATTACATAGTGAATGTTATTCAAACCCTGGTTGAAACCTTATTTTTCTTTCACCCGGCAGTATGGTACATTTCTGCCCAGATCAGGAAGGAAAGAGAGAATGCATGCGATGATATAGCAGTTGAGTTAACCGGCGACAAAGTGAACTATGCCAAAACACTCGCCTTCACTCAGAATTTCATATTTAGTAAGGGAATCTTATCCATGACTTTTTCTCCTTTCCGACAAACTTTGCTAAAACGAATTAAACGATTAAATACCAAAATACATATGAAAACAAATCTGAGTGAAAAGATAATTGCCGGATTGATAATTCTTACCGGCTTTCTATTTGTCTCTTTTATTTTTGATGGAAATCCAGGTCAATTTAAAAACAAAACAGATTCGGAAGCAAGAGCTGTTGACAGCACAAATAAATCAAAGATCTTTGTTGTGCATAAGACCACTATTGACAGTACAGGCAATAAAGTTGTAACAAAACGCAGTTACAGAGCAAAAGAAGCTGAACTGGATTCTTTAATGGCTGAACTGGAAGATCAGGAAAAAATTTCAAGAGAGTTTGAGAAGGTTATTGAACTTGCTCTCGCAGAGGATGATGAAATGCTTTCGGATGAAATAATTCATAGCATTCATATTGCACTGGAGGAGATGGATATTGACATGATTGTATCTGAGGCTTTGGAAGCTGCCAAAACGGCTTTGGTTGTAGCAGAAAAATCACTGGACGAAGAGGAGATACGTGTGAAGATCTGCAAATCCATGAATGAAAATCATTCAGATAGTCTGGATGATCAAACTTTTTTAATTGCTAAAGAGGCTATTGAAGAAGCTTGCAAGGTATTGGACGAAATGGACATTCATCTGATTGTTTCCAGTGCACTGGAAGAAGCAGGTGAAGCCTTAAAAGAGATTGATATGGAAGTAATTGTTTCCGAAGCAATGGAGGAAGCTCACGAAGAGCTTGAAGCTGAACATCATTATATTATAAAACACAGAAAAGAGTTTGACGAAGTTCAGGATCTGGAAGAACAAAGACAGATCTTGATTGAAAAAGAAGCGAGGCTAAAGCAACAATTGAAGGAACTTGAAGAAGACATGAAGGAAATTAAGAATAAGCAAAAGGAGGAGCAAAAAACAAAAATGGAGAACAGCAAGTAAAGATCAGTATTGTTTTTTCCGGAATCAACATTCTGAGATCCGATCGTTTCTTCAGATTAGAAGAACTTTGTTGATCATGAATTGTTAACAGTCTGTTTGGAAAGAAAACTATTTGTCTCTATATTACTTTTTCTTTTCGTACTTAACATACTCAAAATGGATACGGTGAAGAGAATCACCCAAAGCCTGACCAGTTTCAAGGCCATCTTCATCCCACTCTTCATAGAACCATTTCACCCTTAAACTTTTTATATGCTCACTCGATTGAAGTTTGTTCAAGAGTTCAAGCAATTTTTTTGCCGAAGATGTATTGATGTATTCGATAATAAGGTCAAAATCCACTTCTTCAACATGTAAATTCTCAACCCAGGCAAGAATCGGATCGAAAAACTCTTTGGCATTTTCTGCATAGGCATTGCCCGCCATAACAAGTTTTCCGCTTGAGAAAAAATCAATTAAAGGAGTGTTTTTTGTTGGTTCAATCTGAAGATCTTCCATGTTGTGAATCATTTTTAGTCTGGTTTTGGTAATAGTTTATTTGGTTTAACGAAAATAAAGCAAATTGGATACGTAAACAATAAGTTTTTCAGATACTTATTAAAAAGAAATCAGTGCATTGTTAGCAGAATAATGAAACATGTTGAAAAATATTACCTTATTGTTGACAGGATTCATACGGGAGCTTGCGGTATATAAATGTCTTATTTATTATATAAACGACAATTTTAACCAAATTTAATCATTCCGGGCAACATAGATTACGAAGTATTTTTCACTTCAATAAAATATTTATAATTATCTTAAAACCATATTTATATCTTAATTATCCAAAATCATGAACAGCAAAAAAAACCAAACGAAAAACAGAAGGGACTTTATTAAAAAAGGAGTTGCAGGCATTGCCGGTTTGTCTGTATTTCCTTCAATAAGTAATGCTTCATCCTCGAAAACAGAATTATTACAAGCCGAAGAGAACAAAATAATTTACAGAATCCTTGGCAGAACAGGATATCAAGTACCTGTTGTAAGCCTGGGTTCATCAACAAATGAATTTATTATAAAAGCTGCTCTGAAAAGAGGAATGAAGCTCATCGATACGGCTTACCTTTATGGTAACGGACTTGATGAGACTACCATAGGTATGGCATTGACAGATATTCCAAGAGATTCTTATGTTATTACATCAAAAGCATACGGACTTCGTGATAACAACACGGGAATGCCTTTGAATAATATTACTCCTGAAGAATTTCAGTCAGACTTCAGGAAAAGGGTGGAAACAAGTTTGAAAAGATTGCGGATCGACTATTTGGATATCTTATACCTGCATGCGGTTGATAATCCCGAATTGATTGAAATGGATATGATAAAGGATGTGTTGATTGAATTGAAAAAGGAGGGAAAAACGAAATGTATTGGTGTTTCAACACATGCTAATTCTGTGGTCTATGCGATAGCAGACGAAGGTATTTATGATGTAATTCTAATGGCTTATAATTTTAGAGATGAAGAAACAGGTGAAACACGTAAAGCAATCAAATACGCTGCTGATGCCGGTTGTGGAATTGTTGGTATGAAAGCACTCGGAGGTGTTTTCTGGGATGAAGAAAGAAAACAGCGTATTAATCAGAAAGCAGCGGTAAAATGGGTAATGCAGGATGAAAATGTTCATACAACAATACTTACCATCAACACATTTGATCAATTGGAAATGTATATGTCATTGATGAACAGTCCCGAACTTACTCCTGAAGACAGAGAAGCGTTGAGACTCGGGGAAAATAATACCACGATAGGGATGTATTGCAATCAGTGTGAGCAGTGTATTTCTCAGTGTCCATATGGAACAGATGTTCCCAAACTCATGAGATCATATATGTATGCTTATGCTTATGGAAAACCTGCAAAAGCAAAAGAAACATTTCATCTGTTGCATACACATAAACTTCTTTGCGAGAATTGCATAGACGGGTGTAAAATCACCTGCCCAATGGGATTCGATGTGCGAAAGAAAATAATGGATATTTCAAGAATATGGGAAGTTCCGGATGAATTTCTGGTCTGACACTATTCCTGATATCCACATCAATTAACCTATTTACTAGTCATTTGATTTTAACCTTATCGTCATGAAAACAATACAAAAGTTATTTCTTATATCTTTTTTTATTCTCTGTATTTTAGCATTTGATATTCCCGGTAATTGTTCAGAATTGATACGATATTTTCCTGAAATCTCCGGATTTACGAAGAAAGGTGAACCTGCAATATACAATCCGGACAATTTATACAATATAATCGATGGAGCTGCCGATGTCTATCTGAACTTTGAATTCAAAGAACTGGCAACATTAACTTATGAGAAAGGCGAAGATCAATCTCTTATCATTGAGATTTATCGTCACAAAGATCTGAATTGCGGGTTTGGAATTTACAGTCATGAAAGAGTATACGGTGTTTCAAATTATGTTGACATTGGAACACAGGGGTATTATGAAGCTGGAATTTTAAATTTCTTTAAAGGTTCCTGCTATGTAAAGATCAGGGCTTATGATCTTGAAAACGAGGAGTCAACTCTTATAGACATTGCTAAAAACATTGCCGCCGTACTTCCGGGAGATAATCACTTTCCTGAAGCATTGGAAGACCTTCCTTATATGTACAGAACCTTCAATCGTGAGCGGTATATTCCGAAGAACTTTCTTGGGTATTCATTTATTAATAAAACATTTACAGCGGATTATTATAACCCGAACATACCGACGGGTTCATACTCTTTTTTTATTTTACTGGGTGATTCGAAGGAAGATTGTAAAAAAATGATTTCTGAATATCGGGAATATTTGGAATTGCCTGAAGAAGAAATTGTTGAAGGTCGATATACTTTTGATGATCCTTATTATGGTACAATAAGCCTTTTATGGGAAGGAACCCGTATAAAGGGCATTTATGGAATCAATGATGAGGAATATATTTCCGAACAATTTGCATTTGATCGCGATGATTATATACTAAAAATTGATGAATCCATTGTTTCCTATCGGAAATCCGCTACTTCGTCTTCAGATGAAAATTTTCGTCTTATACCCGAATATGCTGTTGATGGCGATCTTATGACAAGGTGGTCAAGCGGTTGGAGCGATCCGCAGTGGATACGTTTAGATCTGGGTGATGAATACAGGATCAGTAAGATCAAATTATACTGGGAGGGTGCATATGGCAGATCATATAACATACAGGTATCTCATGATGGCAATACATGGAAAGAGATATATGCAACCAGTACAGGTGATGGAGGGGAAGATAATATAAGTATTGAGCCTGTAAAAGCAAGATATTTGAAGTTAAACGGATTGGAGAGGGCAACACAATGGGGTTATTCATTGTATGAAATATTGGTGTTTAAAAGCGGGGACTAAGAAAAAAAATTTTCATCTGATGATATCTGTTTCCTGTCTGTAACAAAATATCTCAGCAGTTGAATAGGCGACCAATTGTTCCAATGATTTTCTCGAACACAATTTCTGACCTCTGATTGCATTCAATATGCTGACTCTTTTATTTGGATGAGAGAGTTATTTTATGTGTATTTATTCTAATCAAAAGTCGGTTGCTGCGGAATTTTCGGACAGGGTACCGCTCCCTTGATATCACAGTGTATTGTATAAAGCAGACCAATACGAATATTAGGCTCTAATCCGATAGCATTGAGCCGCAATTCAAGAAAAGGCCTGAGACAGGTATGTCTGGTAACTCCAATACCTCCTTCAAGAGCAAGATTTGAAAATTTTGCATCCTCATCATTTGATTCATCATAATTTATCCACCCCTTATAGGAGGTATTGATAAGCGCATAAAAAATCCATTTTCTGATTTTATATACGCCTAAATGTACACTGGACCCCAAATAAAACTCAGAAACAGTATTAAAAGCAGGAAAATAAGATACCTGGGGAACAATACTAATTCCTTCAAGTATATCAATACTTTCCAGTGGAAATTCAGCCCTTAATCCGATTCCGACCCCTTTGGTTTTAAAATTATAGATTGCCGATCCGCCAAGGCGATATTCCTGGGCAAGGGCATTGGTCAGACAGGTAATTATCAGGAATGCCGTAAGGATTAGTAGTGTGATTTTTTTCATTAGGACAGCACTTGTTTGGTTACAGGTACAAACGTAATTATTGAACTTTTATTTTTTCTTCGGGCATTCCTGAACGCATATGGTGCAAATGAATTGATCAATAATGGTTGGCTTTTCTATCTCGTAAATTGCAGCAGATCAGAGACTAAATACCTCCTTTATGTTCGATCTTATCAACCTGCAATCCTTTTGAACGTTTTATTTTGTTCTTCGATACAACAATTGCATTATCCCACCAGTTGTTTGTTGCCAGATCTATATCCTCACTTCTGTAATACCTGTCCTTTCCTTTTAATGTCTCGTCGCTATAGCAGATTCCGAGACTGTATGGGTCATATACCTCATACAACACCTGACCATCCACTATTTTATACCCTTTCAGTACTATAAAATGTCCCCATTCCGGTCCACCCACCGGATAAAATCTGTCTATCCGCCATTCGTCCCGGTTTGATTCTTCTATATAATACATATCGAGACACAGGATAATTATATTGCCTTCTTCCAGTTCTGTTATCAGCACATCACTTTCACTTATGGCAATGGTAGCGTTTGGTACTGAATAATCGTTAAGGTAATTGATGATATCGTTAGTATACCACCAGCCTCCGGATGGCCTGTAGGTATTCCTGGCATCTTCCGGGGTTTTATTAAATGCTTCATCTGTCCATTTAATAGCCATTGTTACAGATGTGGGGCCGCAATTCACATAGGAATAAGTTCCCGTATTCAATTGATCCATGTACCATTCATGGTCGACATTATTGTTAAATTCCAGATCCAGGTTGTATCCCAGTCCCCAAAGTCTGATCTCTGATAATACCGGCAACTGAATTGTTTTGCTGATATCATCACAGGCATAGTCATTACAGACTATATGTTCTATAAGAACCTCAACAGGTGCTTCAAGCTGAGGAAGCAGAAATGAAGCCGTTTTTGAGGTAGCATTCTGAATGGTGATCAGTTCTGATTCGGTCTGCCACTGATAGGTCAGCGGTTCATCATTCGGATCTACAGAAGTACTGGTTAATACAAATCTGTCAAGTTCTTCATTCCAGGTAAAATCTGCTTCCGGCGATGGATGATCTTCTTCATCTTTTGTACAGGAAAACAGTATGGAAGTACTCACAATGAACAGTAAAATGTTCCTGAGAAATTTTATTCTACCCGCAATCCACAGGCGATTTGAGAAATTAGCGACACCATGATCATTACTCATCGATCTTTTTTTGTTAAATATACTAAACTGAATTCATGATATTACAAAGCCGGTTAAATAAATCACCTGGGATACAACAAATACCTCATTGATCCGAATCAGGCAGTTCAAAGAATATTCTTTCATCAGACCTTTTAAATATTAACAGGTATTTGTAATATTACATGCGTGAATTGTGGAACTATGGACTATAGAAGAAATAACTTAATCATGCTGTTCTTATTTGTGCTGATATCTTCAATATCCTTTCAGGATTTGTATTCTCAGATCAAAGAAGCGGTCAACACAAAAAATGATTATATACTTCCCAAATTTCCTTATACTAAAACTCAAAAATTTGAGAAGATCTATTGCAATATATATCCCGATAAATTCAATTGCAAAAATATAGGATCTTCCGATCGGGGAATGTTTCCCGAAGACTTTAATTTATCCGATATTTTTTTTATTAAACTGAGTATAAGACCAGTCGGATGGGAAAATTATAATGCGCT
>CAZWFM010000007.1:17676-20390 GCA_964633185.1 uncultured Bacteroidales bacterium
TTTTTTTTATTAAACTGAGTATAAGACCAGTCGGATGGGAAAATTATAATGCGCTGAATATTGCAGGACTGTATCTTCGTAATAAAAGGCCGGGAAAGGATGATACGAGCTATGAATATACATTTTTGGATATTGAGCTGGATTATCTCATCAAGAGGGTGTATTTTCAAAACGATGAACTTACAGCAATGCATGCTGATGTAATGCAGTTTAAGCTGGCATTTCTTTCTTTGCTGGAAGAAAACCTGTTTTTAATTACAGACAAGACCTATGTCAATGAATTAACCGCTTGTAATAATTTTAAAGGTCCCTATTATGAAACCTCCCGCAGGTTTTTTGCCGATGTTCTCTATGACTTACTTGAAATTGAAAAAAACGAGGAGGTTCTGAAAGAAATAAAGAAGTTGATCATTAAAATTCCTGATAATTATAAAAGGTAAATGCCTTCATTTCGTCGGTTTTTAATTCTATTAATTCATCATTCTGATTGAGCTTCATACTTCTCACGGGCCGCTTTCAGTCCTTCCTGCACCTCTTTAAGTTCTTTGGCTGATGCTTTTTGCATTTCTTTCCCTTTTGCTGTGTTTGATTTCCCCTTGGTAGCCTTTCTGGTTAATTCCTTTACCTTAGTTTCAAGAATTTTGGAATCTGCTTTGTATTGAATTTCAAGTTCTTTCAGATCATTTTCAGCTTCTTTGGCTGTTTCTTCATCTTTTGAACGTTGCAATTTGGCTAACTCCTTATATTCTGATTTATACTCTTTGTCTAACTCGGACAGTTCCTGTTCGACTTCTTCAAATTCATTTTCTGCTTCATACAGCATGTTTTCTCCGGTAGTTATCAACGAATCGGCAATTTCCATTTTTCGTTCTTTTGCTGCTACTTTTGCCTCGTAACGCTCCACATTTTCTTTTAATTTTTGAAGCTTTAATTCGTTTTTATCAGTTTGTGCCACGAGTAGGTCAGGAGTAATTAACCATACAATTGCAGCAATTGACGCAAAAAAAAGTTTTGAAGTTTTCACTTGTATAAGATTAGATTAAACATTTGTTCAAATTTTAAAAAATAATTTTCAGAACTTCATGCCGGTAAATGTAAGTTTACGTCTTTCCTTAACAATTGGTTCCGAAATAATATTGGGTTGCTTTCCATACTATATGTTTCAGTTTATGGTAATCCGGAAAGACTAAATTAACAAATTCAGGGTTTAAATACCTTAAATTAAAAAAAATGAAATCCGGAGGGTTACCATTGACGAATGAAATCATAAAGAGAAAAAAGGTTCTTTTCATAATAAGATGTTTAGTTACGGGGTTAAAGCCGTCCTTGATTTTTATCGGGATGGCTTTTTTTCCATGCTTTCGGCATCTGAAAGTAATTCTGCCACACTAAGAACCGATCACCTGCAATGTTATCCAAATCCGTTTCATAACGAAACAGAAATATGGATCTCATGTCCTGTTGCAGGAAATATCCGATTGGAGATCTATAACTCTGCTGATCAATTGGTGGATGTGCTCGTTGATCATTTATTCACATCAGGAGATTATTCACTAAAATGGAATCCGGTAGAATTATCTTCTGGCACATACTATTGCAGATTGTATACCGAAAGAGAAAGTAGTACAATTGAGCCTGTGTATTGCTAAACAGGCATTGAAAATCAAAATGTATTGTACACGCAACCATTTAATCAGTTTTAGCGTCATTATATATGTGTCAAATACTATAAATGGATGCCCTTAATGTGTGTCGTTAATGTTTGGCATTCATTTTGATTGAGATCTATAGCGTGTGAAATTAATCTTTACATCATGAAAACTATTGACAACGATAATATAGTTGAAATAAAGCGGCCTGTGGCAGTGGATAGTGCATTTTTCAAAGCACATCTGTATAGAAATTCCTTCCGCGGATTCTGGTATGATACATTCCAGCGCAGTTATGGAATAAAATTGAGCTTTCAAAACAAAAACAGAAGCCTGTTGTATTTGTATATGCAGGATACAAGAGGCGAGATGACTGTGTTTGAGTATGAGATCCGGTCAAATGAAATTCAAATTGACCAGATTAGAAATGACAAAGTGATCATATCAACCTCAGCATATACTGTTAAAATGATCAAACCGAAGAATACTCAATTAAAAACACCGGTGAACATTGAATTTACATTGCAGTTGTTATCGCACAATTCAATTTATATTCATTTCACCGATTATTCTCTTTACTCTCCTCCCATAAATCATCTCCGACGGGGATTGGTGCTGGCGAGAGAACATAAAACAGAATAGGATCAGGAGTTTCAGGTTTCGATTTCAGAGTGTGTTTTTTCAGGAAGGAAGTCAATTCCAGACTCCATTTATTTTGGTTTTGCAATAGGTGCATTTCCCATCAGCTATATTGTAATTAAGAATTGTATAACCTCTTCGTTCAACGACAATTTCATTGCAATTCGGACAAATCGTATTTTCCATTCCTTTGCCGGGAACATTGCCAACATATACATATTTACATCCTTCCTTTTGTGCAATCTCTCTTGCTTTGATCAGTGTGTGCAAAGGCGTTTCAGGAAGCTGAGTGAGCTTAAATACCGGATGAAAGCGGCTAAAATGAATCGGATACTCATCAAACCCGTTACTGACCAACCATGCACACATACGTTTGATCATATCATAATCATCTGTCCATGAAGGAACAACAAGGTTTGTTATTTC
>CAZWFM010000008.1:0-19615 GCA_964633185.1 uncultured Bacteroidales bacterium
AGTTAACTAGAGGCAACACTCTTTTTGCGGAGTGGAACGGAGCGGAATGGGTGTGTGATTTATTAATGAAAGTCTTGGAATTTGTATCCTTTTTTTAGTAATAATATTACGTTATCAAAAACCAATAGAACAACGTTTTAATGAAATTAATATAAGATTAGAAATGACAATAATTAATACGGATTACTTAGAGAAAGTATATATAAACATTTATAACAAATTGAAAATTTTCTTCTTATTGCTTGACTTTGGACTTCTATTATATTAATTTTAATTACGTAATAATGTTATATGTCAGAATTCACACTCTACTGTAACAAAAATCTAAATATAAGTAGAGAACATTTTAAAAGCAGAAATTCTCATTATAGTATAATTTGAGCTGTTACTTTAGGCGAAAGAGTTATAGTACTAATAACATTGATCATTAGATATACGCAAGTTTCAAAAATTTTGCCTTACACTAAAAGCGAATGCCGAAAAGCTTTAATAGAGTAGGCCAAACCTTAATAATCAATACTATGGACAGGAATTTTGTTTCCACGAGGATTATTCCGCATAATATTATATGCGGACCTCACAATCCCTTATTTTTTAAATATGCGGACATTATAAGAGTAGCCATTGACAAACTGAAACTTACTCCAATGGCATTCAGCAAGAAGGATTCGGTAGCCACTGCAGAAATGGAATTTTTACCACCATGGTGGAAATATGGTGGGATAAAGGTGGCTCATTTGCATTTCCAGGACCAGGTATATCTGCTGAATCATGAACAATGGAGTTCGTTTTCCAGAGATCTGATGAAAAGTTTTAGTAAAACCCTTGCGCAGGCTCAGGGGGTGAGTTTCGATAATGCACTTGGAATTTCCGATGTATTCGAGAGTATTGTATAATGTGAAGTAAACTACCTGGCTTCCCCGGGCAGGTAGTTTTTTTTCATTAACCCCATGTAAATATGAAATTTGCTTTTTTAATTACGCAAGACTGCAATTTGGCATGCCACTATTGTTATATCCGTAAAAGAAAGTCTACGATTAATTTAAATACCGCTCAGAAGGCAGTAGATTATATATTCAGGAATTCTACCGTTAACGAAGCATTGGATATAGGTTTTTTTGGCGGAGAACCTCTCCTTGAAATTAAACTATTAAAGGAAATAACGGGGATGATCGAGCATCACCCTGAATTTCCGAACCGGAAAATTGAAATTCAGGTAACTACCAATGGGACTATTTTCTCCAGGGATATTGCCGATTTTCTGAATGATCACCATATAGGTATGGGAATCAGTTGTGACGGAATACCATCGATTCAGGATACTTATAGGAGATATGCAGACGGAAAGCCTAGCTCAGGCATTGTAGAAAAAAACATAATAAAGGCTATCCACTATGTGCCGGGTGTTATGGTCAACGCAGTATTCACGCCGACAACCCTTCCTTCTTTGCCGGAATCCATCCAATACCTTTATGGTCTTGGCTTTCGACGTATATTTGTAAATCCTGATTATAGTGCCAAATGGTCAATGAGTGATGTGGATACCCTGCACAAAGCCTATAATGAAATAACAAGCATATATTACCATTGGCACGAAATGAATGATCCTGCCTTTATCAGCATGATTGATGGTAAAATAATGGTTATTCTTAATGAGGGATATAGTATCAACGAACGTTGTCATATGGGTAAAAAGGAATTTGCCATTGCACCCAATGGGAATATTTTTCCCTGTGAACGCTTGGTAGGAGATGGAAGTAGGAACGAACATTGCATTGGCAATATTGAGGAAGGAATAGAATACAAGAAGTTCTGTACGAACAAAAATTTCAGGGTACCTCAGAATTCCTGTTGTTCAGATTGTACCTTAAAAAGATATTGCATGAACTGGTGTGGTTGTTCCAACTATTTTTCAACCGGAAATTATAACCAAGCCGGACCCTTCATTTGCGCATCGGAAAAAGCTGCTATCAATGCGTCATTTAAGGTTTTTCAGCAACTTGAGACTAAATATGGGGCTTCGGTCATTGAAAAAATAACCGGAAATATTTGTACCAAGCAACAACTATTAAATAAGAACCTAAAATTAAACGACCCATCAACTGTCTGAACATTACAGACTCAGTCATACAGTTCCTGTATACAAATTCAGAAATACCAAAATTGAAAGGAAAACAATAAATATGGATTATAAAATGTTATACTGCTACTTAATATAGTGCGGATTATGCGACATTTTCTGTCGCATAATGTTAGTGCATTATGTTAAAGTAGTCTTTGGTCTGAATATACGGTCAGGACGTTATTAGAATTTCTCAGATTCAAATTTACAATAAGGAGAAGGAGAGGGGCTGCCAGTTAGAAATACTAAAGCAACACTCTTTTTGCGACTGTAAGGAGTAGAATGGGTGTGGATTTTTTTTATCCTAATCCGCAAATTAGAAGAGGCTTTGTACACAAAAAAATACAATCCTTAGCAATAATATTCATTAATAGAAATTGGAATCCTATCAACTTATTTATTGTTGGTTACTTCTTTACAATCTTAAATAGGAATTTAAAACCCGAACCAAAAAAAGTCTCACAAAACGCAGATATTAGTTCCACTAAACCACGCATTCCTAATATTTAACTATTTTAAAAACTGCTCTTCCCTTTTCAGAAGATATGGTTGTCAGGTATATGCCAGAAGGAGCATCCAATTTCAAATCTATAATCTGTACATTATTACTTTTTATCCTTTGTATAATCCACCCATCCGGTGACATAATAGTTACAACAATAGCTGAATATACATTGCCCATGTCTATAGAAAATGATCCGTCATTGGGGTTTGGATATAGGCTAATATTATGTTCAAACGTATTTTCTATTATGTCTGTCGAATTAACAAAAAAGCAGGCTGATGTATCGGTACATCCATTTTCAGAAACGATCACTGCATAATTTCCATCTATAGTTGCCGTATAGGTTTGATTGTTTTCTCCTTCAATTGGCGCATTGCCATTATCGCAGTCAATCCATTGATAAGTTGCCTCGTCAGCATTGGCTGTTAGTAATCCCGAGGTCTGGGTTACCGATGTGTCCACCTTTGTAATCAATAAATTCACTGTAATAATCGAATCACATCCCTGAAAATTGGGGATGATATCTTCATATTCACTGGTTTCAGTCCAGATTTTCCCGCTTGGTGAAATATAATAATTACATGCGGTTGTACTAATAGTGTTTGTTGAATGATTTCTAATCGTCAAATTCACAGTAATGATGGAATCACCTCCGCTCATATTGGGTATCGTATCCCAATAAACACCCGAAATAGACCATAAGTATTTTCCACTGGGAGATGTATAATATTCACAAGATTCTACACTAACATTGCTATATGTCTTGTTTTCAATTTCTATCAGACTAGTGCTAAAATATGAACCGTCACATGTTAATGGATCAAAATACTTCAATGAGGCAAAATTTGTTTTAAGAATTAATTTCTCCATTTGAAGTAGATTATTGCTTCTTTCTATTATTTTTTCCCTAAAATCGTGCTTTATAATAAAACTATCTGTCTGAGTATTCCATTCAAAAAAAACACCCAGACTATTGTTTTCTTCATTCCTTGTAAAACCATATAATCTATCGTTTGATCCATGAATCAATGAGCCGTAGGGTGAGCCTCCATATATATTACTAAAATCTATTTTTTTATTAAATATATTAGTATTAGGATCGAATTCAAAAAGAACTCCCATATCAAATTCCCCACCCATGGCAGTTAACCCATATAGCTTACCATTATTTGCCTGTACTAAGGTACCACCCGGATATTTTCCATCGGTATTACTAAAATCAAATAGTTTAGAAAATTTATTTGAATCCGAAACCCATTCAAAAAGAACACCATGCTCATATTCACCTCCTGAAAATGTTATTCCATATAGCTTTCCATTTGAAGCTTCCATCAAAGTTCCTCTTGGATCCCCTCCGGTATTGTTCAGATCAAAGTCAAATCTCTTGGAATAGGTATTTGTATTGCAGTCATATTCAAAAATAACACCATATCCATATATTCCTCCATCAGAAGTCATTCCATATAATAAACCATTAGTAGCTTTTATTAATGAGCCTTGAGGATAACTTCCTTCTGTCCCGTTAAATTTGTGCATAACATTAAAGCTATCAACGTCAGGGTTCCATTCAAATAATACACCGTGACTTACATATCCGCTATAGGGATCATAATATATGCCACCTCTTGGAGTCATACCATAGAGTTTTCCATTATTTGCTTTAACCAGTTGACCAACTGGCTTACCCCCATATTCAGTCATGTCAAAATCAAACTTCTTCACATAGGTTAAAGTGACAGGATCAAACTCAAAAAGAACACCATTAGAATATGCCCCTGCTGCGCTATCATTCTTTATCCCACCTTGATTTGTTAGTCCATAAAGCTTGCCATTATCAGCTTGCACTAGTGTTCCGACCGGATTCTTTCCATTATCTGCACGTTTATCGATGAAAGCCTGTTTTCTTTTGAATATGTCATGAGCAGGATCGCATTCAATTATTGTTCCTCCTCCATCTATGTCATTATGGATAGTAGTAACAAAATATTTTCCGCTATTTGTTTGATTAAGGAAATTCGGATATGCTCCAGTTTCTTTTGCATTAAAGTCAAGCTTTTTATTGAATAACTGATATGCAATATCCCATTCAAAAAAAACCCCGTGACCATATTCTCCGCCAAAAGTGGTTAGTCCATAGATCTTTGTACTATCACCTTGACAAAGTGATCCATAAGGATATCGACCCTTTTCAGAACCATTAAAATCAATCAGTTTTTTGAAAACATTTGAAACTGGATCCCACTCATAAAAAACACCCATATCGTAAACACCACCGGATGAGGTCATTCCATATATTTTCCCATTTGAACATTGCAATAGGGATCCCTGTGGTTCCCGGCCATATTCTATATCATCAAAGTCGAATTTCTTTGTTAATATTTCACCATCAGGATCCCATGCAAAAAGTACGCCATCACCATTCACTCCACCATTCCATGTTACACCATACAGCAGATCATCGGATGCTTGAATTAATGTGCAATAAGGAGAGTCCCCCATTGCGCCACCTAAAAAGTCATGCTTCTTTATGTATTTTTCTTCAATTTGATCCCATTCAAATAGTACTCCATTACTGTATGACCCTCCCTGACTGGTTAATCCATAATATCTGCCGTTTTTTGCTTTCAATAACGACCTGGGAGAACTTCCATTTTCTTCACCATTGAAATCTAATAGTTTGGTATAAATACCTGAGATTGGATCCCATTTATAAAGAACACCCTTATTATATTTACCACCATCAGAAGTCATCCCAAGCATTATTCCACTATCAGTTAATACTAAGGAACCTGATGGATGATATCCATTACTTGCATCAGAAAAATCAAATCTTTTAGTGAAAGTATCAACCGATGGATCCCATTCAAATAATGTTCCCACATCATTTAATCCTCCCTTGAATGTAACTCCATATAGCTTCCCATCCAATGATTCACAAAGCTGTCCGGTTGGCATAGAACCCATATTTATGGACTCAAAACTGAATAATAAATGTAAATTATTTCCTTCATGGTCCGTTTTAAATATTGAACCAATATTATATTCTCCTCCATCATATGTCATTCCATAGAACTCTGAGGATTGTCCTGACAAATCTGTGAATACAACATTAAGGAAAACTATTACCAAAGTTAAGTTTAATGGTTGCATACTATAGAGTATCTATTTTTCAAAATATTGCATATAAAAGTTACTATGTTGCATTAGTAAATAAAAATTATTTTGACAAAGAGAAATTTAGTATTGACTAATCATTTGAAAATTCAGGTCACTACTTCGTATTATTTTAAATCCTTAACGAATCGCCCCTGCTAAGCGAAGTTTAAATCTTCGCTTTTTGTAAAAGTTAGTCTCCAGACTAACTATAATTGTCCCACAAAACCTTTAGATTACACATTGTTATTTTAGTAGAGATATTAAGTTAACCGAAAGAGTAAATAATTCATTTATAATGACTTAAGCTATATAGGACTTAAAAAGTGCGGTGGGCATTATTGTTTATAACTGTGCGGCCGGCGTTGAGGCTGCGGAAGCGCTGAATAAATTCCTTTTGTATATTTTCATATAAAAGGAATTTTTCAAGCTTTGGCGATGGCCGAGCGGCTACTTAACATAATGCAAATTATAGTTGAAAAATGGCCATGCTGGGCTTAAATTCTCTCGGAAACGAGAATCTCATCATTTGTCCTATAATATAAATGCATTATGTTAATGCAGCTTTGATTGTTTATACAATCATTCCGTTATAAAGATCTCAGATTTTATTTTCCAAAAAAGGTGAAGGGGGGAGGCTGCCTGTTTAATGCCGGGGGCAACACTCTTTTTGCGGAGCGGAGCGGAGTGAAATGGGTGTGGACTACTCATCATCGAATCTCTATCAAAATATAATGTAAATAAATTGCAATATTTAAAAATAGAGTTGTAAATATCGTTTTTATTTTGTAATATTGCATAATATATACATAAAACCAATATAGAGATGATACAAGAGCTAAAAATTCAGAATTTCCTGTCATTTAAAGACGAAGTGACTTTCAGTTTTGAAGCTACATCCGATACAAAACTTGACGATTATTATATTGCGACTCAACCGGATGGTACTCGATTGCTTAAAATGGCAATGATTTATGGAGCCAATGCCTCAGGTAAGAGTAATTTAATAAAGGCTTTTGAGTTTATTAAGAAATTTGTTCATGAAATTCCTGAAGAAGCCGACACTGAATTATCTTTTGTCCCCTTCATGTTTGATAAGACAAAAGATGAACCAGGTAAGTTTACACTTGTATTTTATGATAATGGAGTAAAACATAAATATCAAGTGATAGTTAATGATTCCATCGTGTTTGAGGAAAAACTTTTTTTCTATCCAAGTACACAACCGGCCATTATATTTAATAGATATTTTAATAAGAAGAATAATTTATCAGTGCTTGAATTTGGTCCAAAAATTAAAGTATCAGAGCAGGCAGTGGAAGCAATTCAATTGAAAACACTTAAAAATACATCCGTGTTTGCAGCCAGAAATCAGGTTAATACTTCTATCCCAGAATTAGATAGAATTAATGAGTGGTTTGCTATAAATTTTATTACCCCAATCAATCCATATCATTCACTAACAACATTTTCAGATGATAAAATTAAAAACGATTCAAATATTAAAAAACATGCATTACAATTTTTAAGTAAAGCTGATTTCAATATTACTGATGTTCTTTTTGAGGAAACGATACAGCCAATTCCTGATGAAATTCTCAAGACTTTGGATGCTATACCAATATCGGATGAAGATAAAACTCAAATTAGAAAGGAAAAAGCAGTTCATTTTGAAGAGACAATATTTACACACAGAATTGTAAAGAAAGGGCAAGAGGAATTTCATAACCTTTCGGAAGAAAGGCAATCGAAGGGAACAATGAGGTACTATGGACTATCCGCACCTTATTATTTTGCTATAAAGAACAATGCTTTTTTACCAATTGATGAAATAGGTTCTGCACTACATATCCTTCTGGTTTTTCATTTAGTAAATAAATTTTTGCAGGAATCAAATCAAGCCCAACTTTTATTTACAACACATAATATTTCCTTGCTAAATGAGAAGGATATTCTACGCAAGGATGCTATCTGGTTTACAGAAAAGCAAGAAGATGGAACAACAGAATTATTTTCTATGGCTGAATTTCCTATTCGTAAGGAATTATCATATTATAATGCATATAAACAGGGAAAATTTGGTGCAATACCTGAATTTGATTGAAATATATGGCTAGAAAAGCAGAACATAGAAGGCTAAGAACTCGATATGCAGTTTTAGGGGACGGAAGAACTGAACAGTTCTATCTTCAGCACCTTAAATCGCTGAAGGGCTATAATTATAGAGTTTATCCTTCCTTGTTTGATGATATAACCATTGATATTGTTGAAAACAAAATTGATGAATTGCTATCAGGAGGTTGTGATAAAATAGTCTATTTTACTGATTACGATATAATTGTAAAACAAGGCAAGCAAGAAAAGTTTAAAGAGCTTATAATTAAATATGAGAACAAACCTGAAATAATTATTTGTGAAAGTATGCCAAGTATTGAATTCTGGTTTCTGCTACATTATAAAAAGACTACAAAGGAATTTCAAAATGCTACTGAAGTTCTAGCAGAATTACAGAAATATATTACTGGCTTCTCAAAAGGGAAAACCTTTCTTCAGAAACAAAAATGGGTAAAGAATCTTTGCTCAGCTGGTAGAATTGAAAAAGCTCAAAAATTCGCTAGTGAGATCTTAAATCAAAAAGAAAAACAGGATGTAGGATCTCATTTCCCATTTACAAAAGTACATTTAGGTATTGAACAATTTGAAAAACAAAGGAAATGAAAGATATTAACAAATTTATAATTAATGATGTTGATAATTGTTTGAAAATGAGAATAATATTATCTGATAAATTGAATTGGGATATATAATTTTATAGTTGAAATTAAAATAGGAGGAAGCATATAAGGAAGGAAAAAAAAAATAAGGGGCTAAAAACTCAAAAAGCGAATGCTTCGATAGTCTGGGGAGACCGGTAGCATTCACTTTTTGCTTACGGATACTAATTTCAAGGAAATCATCAAGCATTGCTCGACTTGTTATATCCGCTTTTTCTTTTACGAAAATAGAATAATAATTAAATATATAAAAACAATGGGTAAAAATCAACATGTAACACCTCATGATGGTAAATGGGCCATAAAAGGCGCAGGTAATTCCAGGGTAACTAAGATAGTCGATACACAGAAGCAAGCAATTGATATAGCTCGCAACATTGCTAAGAATCAGCAATCGGAATTAGTAATCCATCGTCCCAATGGGCAAATCCGCGATAAGGATAGTCATGGAAATGATCCTTTTCCTCCTCGTGGATAACTTTTTATTAAGGAAAGAGAGCTTCGGCTTTCTTTCCTGAAATCACTAACAAAATGAGTCAAATAATAAACAGCAACAGATGAAAGAATTACTTATTACAGTATTTAAGCTACTATTTACTAAGGGAGTAACAGTATTATGGGAAAACAAGAGTTTTCTTGTTCTATATATGAAAACAATTTTGGGAAAATACAGAAATAAGGATATTCGATTTTCAGTTAGTTATCTTTTTAGAATCCGTATTCCAAGTACTGATTCATATTTGCTAGTCTTAAATCGACGAATTGATAATCAGCTACAACCCGCTGGTGGGGTTTATAAACGATACGGCGATGATAAACTATTTGAAAAATGGAATTATACGCCTGATAACCTAAAAAATGGACTTGGAACTGATGAAATTAGTTCATCTGATTTAAGATTTAAAGTAAAAGGGAAATATGTAGTTGCTGTAATTAAATGGTTCGAAGAAGGTAAAGAAAGAGAAATAAGTGGGAACAGAGAATTCCAAGAAGAATTGATAGATACAAATATTTTAGACAAAGATATTTTCAAGAGGATCAAGTATAAACATATTAGACGATTCTCAAAAAATTTAATATGGAGTGAACACCATAGTTGTTATGAGATTCTCATTTACGATATTCTTGAGTTTTTACCATCCTTAGAACAATCAGAATACTTGAAAATGCTGAGTTCGACAAAATTTAGCATTGATAAAGGATTTGCTATTGCTGATTTCGATGAGATTGAGCAGCTTCGTTTAATCAGAGACGAAAAGCAAATAGCAAGAATAGGACAACATACTAAATTGATAATTAATAAAAAATTTTAATATGGATCTTTTAAGCAATTACGTTTTACAGCGAGAAGAACTTCTAGCAAGAATTGCTCAAGAACTTCAGCTTGATAAAACAAGATTAGAAAGAATGGAGTCTGCCTACGAGGCAATTTATAAACTATTTGAAAATGATAAAGGCTTTTTCAGTAATCTTGAAGTGGAGCTATATTCTCAAGGTTCAAAAAGAATTGGAACAACAGTTAAACCAATAAATAATGATGATTTTGATCTTGATACAATATTGCATATTTACGATCTCAACACAAATTATACGCCTGAGTTTATTTATAATGAATTACTTAGAGTTATTGAAAACAATGAGTATTATAAAAATATCAGAGAAAAGAAAAGCAGATGTGTTCGATTAAATTACAAAGGTGATTTTCATATGGATATTTTACCGGCCTGTATGTGGCTAATATCTGATAGGGAAAAAATCGCAATTCCTGAAAAATCAAGAAAAAGTTGGTCCTCAGGTAATCCAAAAGGTTTTGCAAATTGGTTTTTAGATATTGCTAATTCATTAAGTAAATCAATTCTCCAAAGCTATTCTAGAGCCTTAATTGAATCGAAAGTTGAAACAGAACCTCTACCTGAAGAACTGTACATAAAAACACCTCTTCAACGTGCAGTTCAGCTAATAAAGAGGTATAGAGATATCTATTACGTAAATAGGAGTAATCCAGTTTCCAGTATAGTACTTACAACATTGATAGCAAGGTTTTACATGGGTGAGGAGTCTATCTTTGATACGATTGATAATGTTACTTTTAAAATTCAGAAAAGTTACAATGAAGCAACAAATGCATTGCAGAGATTTAAAGTATTAAATCCTGTTGATAGTCAGGAGGATTTTACTGATTCTTGGACAAACTCAGATTATATAAGCTTTTCAGAGTTTATTAATGATTTCTACAGGAGATGGCAGAAATTAAAGGAATCCTTTGATACTAGTAAAGAAGAATATATCAATTTATTTGGTGAAGGTGTTTATAAGAAGTCCCTACAAGAACAAATCAGAGCATTTTCAAACTCATCTAAAAACCCAATTTCTATAGCTAGTGGTTTAGTGTTAGGAAATTCTGCATACACAGATTCAAAAGGGAAAATAAATTCGAATCAGGGAACTAAAAATGAGCCTCATCACAGTTATGGAGATTAAAATCTTAGATAATTGTAAGCATGATTATCAATACTTTCTTTCATTAGAAAAATTTTTAGTTGAACAGTGCTTTGATTGGATATATCTAGTATTGAATGGAAAAATGCTAATAGGCAAAGGAGTATTAGAAATAGCAAATAAGGCATATTTTGTTAACTTAATGTATTCACCTTTTTTTTCACATCGATTTGATAGGATTTTCATAAAAGATGACTCAATTAGATACGACAAAGCAATTCATTTATATAAAGGAGATATGAGTCTTTGTTTATATCATCCTATAATTGATAAACCAAAAAATGAAATTATTCCCTTATATAGAATGATACCATGGATTAGTGAATGGTGTATCTTCTATGAAGAATGGAAAAAATATGGAGTTTGGTTAGGAAGACAAATAGAGCATTAGATAGAATCGATGTTTGTTTCAAATAGTGCGCAAGCCCGAAGAAATAGCGGGCTAGAGCAGGAAGGAATGGGCAATGGTTAGAAAAACCACAAGGTGCACCGCATTCTCGTTGTGTGCTTTTTCTTAGCATTGACCAGGGCGGGCTGAAGCATTATTTGTTATTCGCTTCGCTCATGAGCTCGTCAGCAAAGCTGCCTCGGTTCTTGAACTTTTGTTTCTTTTGGTTCAAGCCAAAAGAATGAAAAATTAAAGATTCTATATTATAAGGATAATAAAAAACTATTAAAGTGAGATTATGGCAAAAGAACAAGGTCTTAAAAATTTTATGAACCTTTCAAATGATGAATGCATAAATATTGCTAAAGAAACCTTGAATAATGCAAATCAGTTGTATGAAGAGGGACAAATACTTTCAAATAATAAATCTTACGGGAGAGCTATATCTTTGTTGATTCTTTCGTTAGAAGAAACTATGAAAGCGCTTATACTTTATCTAGATGGTAATGGATTTGAATTTAGATCTAGAGTCAAAGGAATAAAAAATTTATTCATAAATCATAAGCTTAGATATCCTCTTGCTTTTGTGCTATCAGTTATGCATATACTTATCAATGACATAATGAGTTTATTAAAAAGAAGCAAAAACAAATCTGCTTTATTAATTAGCTCTTTATTCGATATTAAAATTCTAGATGAATCAGTTAAACAGTATATATTTAAGAAGACTGTTCAGTTAAAATCGGAAATTGAATGGTATAGATCTGCTGAATACTTGAGGAATGAAGGAATTTATGTTGATTATAATAATGAATTAAAAACTCCTCAGAATTTTAAAAAAGAAGATTATGATAGTGTTTATATCAGAATGCGAAGCATGAGAGGTTTTATTGATCTATTTATTAGATCTTTTAGTGATTTAGACGAAGAGACTTATAAACAACTTAAAAATACACAACGTCAGTTTATTGAAAAGAATTGGTATGAAAAAATTGGGAACTTAATAACTACAGTCAATACAAAGAATACTAATCCAATGACTGAACTTGTAAATTACTTTCAAAAGTAATAAATTATACATATTTTATTATGTTAAATAGAAATTGGCTATTCCAATACGGTAGGGGATTACCGTTAAGATAGCATGTGTATAGCAAACTGAACGACGCTAGGAGTGAATTTGCGTATACTCTTGCGGTTAAAGTGTCAAATATCACATTTACAAGCCTTTAAGCTATATAGAACTTAAAGAAGTGCGGTGGGCATTAATGATGTATAGCTGTGCGGCCGGTGTTGAGGCTGCGGAAGCGCAGCTAAAAATATTTCTTATATTCTTTGAAGAAATATTTTTACAAGCTTTAGCGACGGCTGCGCGGCTACTTAATATAGTGCTAATTATGGGACAATAGGTTAGCGAGGAGCTCATATTTAGGTTTTTCTAAGCGAATGTATCATTCTGAACGAACGTTGCATCCTGGAACCGAGAAGCGGCTATTTAATATAATATAAATTATAGTTGAAAAATGGAGAACGGAAAGTGAATTAAAATTTAAGGATGCTACAATGGGATATGATGGGCTGAGAATTTACTTTAACATAAAATCATTACCGTACTCAGACTGAAGTCTTAGTACTGATTCTATGTTAACCAGCAGAGCTGGGCGTAAATTCTCTTCAAACGAAAAGCTATTCATTTGTCCTATAATTAATATTATGTTAAATAGACCAAATAAAAAGAAAGGAGAATGTGAATTCCCCTTCCCTTTAGTTTACTTTCTATTGTCCAAGCTTGGCTTTTACTTCTTCATATTTATCGGTCATTTGCAGACGATAATACAACGTTTTCAGCGTTTCAAGCGTTTCATTTACATTATTAGTCTTTTCCTCGGCCTTCCATGTTGTGTTCGATTCGGCTATTTCATAAGCCTTTTCCATATATGGCAGTGCCTTTTTCAAGACTTCATCGGCTGCATCTTTTGCTTTGCCATATTCTACCGGATCAGGTATGTTGTTGGCTTCCTTGTACATTTCAACAGCCGTATTGAAATGCATTACTCCCGTATTGTAGTATGCATTAAAATACCCCGGATCTATCTCTATGCATTTCAGGTAAAGTTCCAGTGCTTTCTCCGTATCTTTCTTTTTATCGTATAATGTTCCCTCAGCAAAGATAAATGAGATGTTCGTCGGATCGCCCTCCTGGGCAATCTTCAAATAATCAAGTGCTTCCTGTGTTTTATCTGCTACCAGGTAATAATTGATCAGCTCTATTACGATGGCCTGGTTCTCGGGAAATTTTTCAAAACCTTCAACTAATACTTCAAGTCCCTTGGCCGTATCGCCTGTTTCCCAGTATTTATTCCTCAGGAAAATATATAGATCTGCTTCCGGATAATTATAGCTCCTTGCTTTCTCATAATACTCTATCGCCTCGTCTTTCATATCTGCTCTTGAAGCAGCCATTCCTGCATAATAGATCAATGTTGTATCTACAGCGCCTTCCATAATCGGTTTTTCATTGATGTCGGATATGGCAGTAAAAGATTGAAATGATTCTGCATAATCCTCTTTTAAGAATTCTTCAATGGCTTGTCTTTCAAACAGTTTTATTAACTTGTCGTAGTCTTCCTTAACTTTCTTTTCCAGCTTGTTGTCCGTATCCAGTTCCTGTGTTTTTTCCAATGAATGAACAGCTTCCGGCAATGGCGCACCATGAAGCAATACGGTTTCTTCAAAACTCTCCACTACACCATCTTTGAAGGTGATCCTGATCCTTTCATATATGTATTCTTCGTATTTGCTGCCGTCTTTTTCCCATGTTTTGATTTCCTGGGGTTCGCGATAAATAAGTTTTACATGAACCTGCTGCGTTCCCTGTCCCAGATGATCACGATTCAGATTAAAAATATCCATCATCAATTCTGCACGCGATAGCCAGAATTTCGGACCCGTATTCTTTTTCTCATCGGTGAGACCCTCATCGCTCTTTTTTAACTTGCTTTTGTAAATGCTGAAATTCGCATCGGGTGTTCCTTCTGCAGTTTGAGCTTTTAGTCCCGCACCGAAAGCAAGAATGAATAGTACAATAAAATAAGTTAACTTCTTCATGTTTCAATATTATTTGATTTGAATATTTTAATGCAAAATGCCTGCCATACAATTTGAGGCGATAAATTTAATAAAAGACTGGTATTAACAAGAATCAATTTGTTCTTTATTCACTATTCTTCTCCGCTTTTTTTCGTATCTGACGAAGGAACATCACCCCCTCCTTCCAAATCGTTACTTTTCAAAACACTTGCTACTGCTGCAATAGAGTCATTTTCTCTCAGATTGATCAGTCTGACTCCTTGTGTTGCCCTGCCGGATATCCTTATTTTCTCAACTTCCAGTCGTATCGTAATTCCGGACCGGTTAATGATCATGATGTTATCATTGTCTGTTACTGACTTAATGGATATCAGATCGCCTGTCCTTTCGGTAATATTTATCGTCTTTACTCCTTTTCCTCCTCTGTTCGTTATCCTGTAATCATCTATATACGTTCTCTTCCCTATGCCTTTTTCGGATACAACCAGTATGGTAGTATTTTCTTTGTCGGGTTCGGCACACACAAGACCAATCACTTCATCGTTCTCGTCCTTCAGCCGGATACCAATAACTCCCGAAGCATTTCTTCCCATTGGACGTATGGTGTTCTCATGAAAACGAATGGCCTTCCCGGAACGAACAGCCAGTAAAAGGTGATTGTTTCCATTGGTAAGCCTTGCCTGCAACAAACTGTCGTCTTCCCTGATATTGATCGCAATAATGCCGTTTTGTCTCGGACGTGAATACGCCTCAAGCGATGTCTTCTTAATGATTCCCTTCTTCGAACACAAAACAATATAATTCTTGTTAAGATACTCAGGATCAGTAAGATTAACTATGTTAATGAAAGCTTTAACTTTATCTTCTCCTTCAATATTTATCAGATTCTGGATCGCTCTTCCCTTGGATGTGCGTGTACCTTCCGGAATCTGATACACTTTCAGCCAATAACATTTGCCCTTTTCTGTAAAGAACAACATGGTATTGTGCATGGTGGCATGAAACATATGCTCAAGAAAATCTTCATCCCGTGTATCACTTCCCCTGCTTCCTACTCCGCCCCTGTTTTGAGTCCTAAACTCAGTAAGGGGTGTGCGTTTGATGTACCCGAGATGTGAAATGGTAATGATCATGTCATCATCGGCATAAAAATCCTCGGGATTGAATTCTTCGGCATTGGGAACAATTTCCGTACGTCTCTGATCTCCATATTTATCCGTTACTTCTCTCAATTCATCCTTAATGATATTCATCCTGATCTCTTCGCTGGCCAGTACCTCTTTCAGGTATTCAATTTGTTTTATCAATTCATCGTATTCCTCTTTCAGTTTCTCAATCTCCAGTCCGGTAAGCCTCTGGAGTCTCATGTCAAGTATCGCTTTTGCCTGTATTTCGGTCAGATCAAAAGTCTTCATCAGTCCTTCACGGGCAATATCAGGAGTTTTGGATGCCCTGATCAAAGCTATAACTTCATCAATGTTGTCAACGGCTATGATCAAACCTTCGAGAATATGTGCTTTCTTTTCCGACTGATCCAGATCATATTTCGTACGTCGCATAACCACCTCGTGCCGGTGCTCAACAAAATATTTAATGAGTTGCTTTAAGTTCAGCATCCTCGGACGCCCCTTAACAAGTGCAATATTGTTCACATTGAAACTTGTCTGAAGTTGCGAATATTTGAACAATTTATTCAGAACCACGCCTGACTGTGCGTCTTTTTTCAAAATAATAACCACACGGAGGCCCTTTCTGTCCGATTCATCATTGATATAGGAAATGCCTTCGATCTTCTTCTCATTGATCATCTCGGCGATCTTCCTGATCATTTCGGCCTTGTTTACCTGGTATGGTACTTCGGTAACAACAATGGTTTCCCTGCCGGATGTTGTTACTTCAACTTCCGTTTTTGCCCGCAATACAATTCGTCCGCGTCCTGTTTCAAAAGCTTCCTTAACGCCATTGTATCCATAGATGATACCTCCCGTTGGAAAATCGGGAGCCTTAACATACTCCATCAGCTCTTCAATGGAAATCTCCCTGTTGTCGATATAAGCAATTGTAGCATCGCATACTTCCTTCAAATTATGAGGCGGCATATTGGTAGCCATCCCGACAGCTATTCCCGATGCTCCGTTAACCAGGAGATTGGGAATTCTTGTAGGCAACACAGAAGGTTCCTCAAGGGTATCGTCAAAATTCAACTGGAAATCAACCGTGTTTTTGTCCAGGTCAGACAGTGTTTCTTCGGCAATACGCTGCAAACGGGCTTCCGTATACCTCATGGCCGCCGGACTATCGCCGTCCATGGAACCGAAATTTCCCTGTCCGTCAACCAGCGGATAACGCAATGACCATTGCTGGGCCATACGTACCATGGCATCATAAACAGAGCCGTCGCCATGAGGGTGATACTTTCCAAGCACCTCTCCCACTATCCTTGCCGATTTTTTAAATGGCCTGCTTGCCCCGACACCTAACTCCGACATGCCGAACAAAACCCTTCGGTGAACAGGTTTTAATCCGTCTCTCACATCCGGTAAAGCTCTTGATACGATAACCGACATCGAATAGTCGATGTAGGCTGATTTCATTTCCTCTTCAATGTTGATCTTAATGATTCTCTCTCCTTCGGCCATTGTTTATTTTTATAAGATTTTATTTGTGGAAAAATAATGTTAAATTTATTAGAAAATGCGCTTGCTAAAGTAGATATTTATGATGTGAAAATGATAAAAATCACCTTGTAATTATCAACAAAAAGTGTTTATAAAACGTTGTATATTATTAGTATATTTGTCATGATCAGAACGCTGAAAAAACTGATAAAAGAACGATTAATTAGAATGGTATGGATGCAAAGTTTTCGCAAAGAATAAAAGACGTATTATCATATAGCAAAGAGGAAGCTATAAGGCTTGGTAATACTGAGATTGGTCCTGAACACCTGTTCCTCGGTATATTACGTGAAGGAGAAGGAATTGCTATTGATGTGCTCGTCACACTGGGATCCAATCTCTATGAACTCAGAAAAGACATTGAGGGATCTTTGAATCCCAGCGGACCGATTAAAATCACCCATACAGAAAATATACCGCTCTTAAAATCGTCGGAAAGGATACTGAAGCTTGTCTATCTCGAAGCCAAGTCGCTGGAAAAGACCACCATCGATACGGGACACCTCCTGCTGGCTATCCTGAAAGATGAAAACAGCAAAGTTGCACAAGTCCTGGAAAAACATGATATCAATTATGCCAATGTCCGTAAAGAACTGGAAAAAGATTTAAGCGAATCCATTGAAAAGTCAGAACCCAAGGCAGAATTCCCCCATGAGGAAGATGAGCCGGGAAGTACATTTGGTCCGGGGAAAGGCGGACAGGAACAATCCTCCAAATCAAGTTCCGAAACACCTGTGCTGGATAATTTTGGCATTGACCTGACAAAAGCTGCCGAAGAAGATAAACTTGATCCTATTGTCGGTCGTGAGAAAGAGATTGAACGTCTTGCCCAGATACTCAGCAGAAGAAAGAAAAACAATCCCATTCTTATCGGTGAGCCGGGAGTCGGAAAATCTGCAATTGCCGAAGGACTGGCCATGCGCATTATGCAAAGGAAAGTCTCCCGTGTTCTGTTCGGAAAACGTGTGGTGACACTCGATCTGGCATCCATTGTTGCAGGAACAAAATACCGCGGACAATTTGAAGAGCGGATGAAAGCCATCCTGAATGAACTTCAGAAAACATCCGATGTGATCCTCTTCATTGATGAAATACATACCATTGTCGGTGCCGGCGGAGCAACAGGTTCCCTTGATGCAGCCAATATGCTGAAACCTGCTCTTGCAAGAGGTGAAATACAATGCATAGGTGCTACCACACTCGACGAATACAGACAACATATAGAAAAAGACGGCGCTCTCGAACGTCGCTTTCAGAAGGTGATGATCGAACCTACTACCGAAGGAGAAACGGTCGATATCCTGAATAACATCAAAGAAAGATACGAAGACCACCACAATGTGATCTATACCAATGAAGCTATTCATGCATGCGTAAAACTCACCAACAGGTATATTACCGACAGGCACCTGCCCGACAAAGCCATCGATGCACTGGATGAATCCGGATCGAGGGTGCATATTTCCAATATTGTTGTACCTGAAAGTGTTCTGGACCTCGAAAAAAAGGTGGAAGAAACAAAAAAGGAAAAAATTAAGGCGGTTAAAAATCAGAATTTCGAAAAAGCTGCAAGCTTCAGAGATAAGGAGAAAGAATACATAGAACGACTGGAAGAAGAAAAGCTTCGCTGGGAAAAAGAACTGGCACGCAACCGTGAAATTGTTGATGATGAGAAGGTCGCAGAAGTGGTCGCTATGATGACAGGTATTCCTGTTCAGCGTATTGCCCAGGCCGAAGGTATACGACTGCTGAAAATGAGTGATGAGATCCAGGGAAAAGTAATTGGTCAGCATGAAGCAGTCCAAAAGGTTGTTAAATCCATTCAGAGAAACCGTGCCGGTTTAAAAGACCCAAACAAGCCCATTGGGACATTTATCTTTTTGGGTCCGACAGGAGTAGGAAAAACACAACTGGCAAAAGTACTGGCTCAATACTTGTTCGACAGCACCGACAACCTTGTGCGCGTTGATATGAGTGAGTATATGGAAAAATTCTCGGTTTCAAGACTGGTTGGAGCCCCTCCCGGTTACGTTGGCTATGAGGAAGGTGGTCAGCTTACTGAAAAAGTACGCAGAAAACCCTATTGTGTTGTTTTGCTCGATGAAATCGAAAAAGCTCACCCCGATGTATTCCATATCTTACTGCAGGTTCTTGATGAAGGACAATTGACAGACAGCCTCGGCCGCAGAATTGATTTCAGGAATACGATCATCATCATGACCTCCAACATAGGAACGCGTCAATTGAAAGATTTCGGACAGGGTATCGGTTTCAGTACAAAAGCAAAAGAGGCACAAAGTAACGATTATGTGAAAAGTGTCATACATAATGCCCTGAAAAAGGCATTCGCCCCTGAATTTCTGAACAGGATCGATGATGTTGTGCTATTCAACGCACTAACCAAAG
>CAZWFM010000009.1:0-7278 GCA_964633185.1 uncultured Bacteroidales bacterium
CTTTTGCATGCCTTTACCAGATCAATGTGAATATCAATAGTATTTCTTTTTTGATCTTGTGTCATTTAATAGACGTAATTTACCTATGCATCGCTGCACAAATTAAATAAAATTATACTCATTTTTCTTAATTATTGAGTTATCAATTGAACTTTACATTAAATTGATCCGGGTGGATTTTTGGATTTTTGTTTGTTATATTTGAATATCAATTCTATCTGACTCGTTTTTGATAATTCAAATATGAAATCCCTGCTCATTTGCACATGTATTGTGTGCGGACTGTTTCTTGTTACAGAAAATTCGGGTGGTAACACAATAGATAGTTTGTTTGCTGTTATGAAGAAATCTAAGGGAGACAATAAGGTGGATGCTCTTAATATACTTGCAAAACAATATATGTCATCTTCAGCAGACAGTGTTCTCCTTTATTCAAGAATAGCATTAGGAATTGCAGAGAAAATCAATTATAAGGAAGGAAAATGCCAGGCATTGAAATTAATTGGAGTATCATATCTTCTCATAGCTGATACAGATAGTTCGATTTATTATGCATTAAAAAGCCTGAAATTGGCAGAAGCGATAAATGATCTGAAATCGCAGGCTGACAATCTGCTTAACATTGGTACAGCATATATATATGAACAAAGATTGGATGATGCATTGGAGTATTATTATAAGGCATTAAAAATTGATAGTTTGCGTAATGACAAGGAAGAAATTGGAAGCACACTGATGAATATTGGTACAATCGAACTGGAAAAAAATAATTATAGTGAAAGCATTGAATTATTCATGAAAGCACTTGATATAGCAAAGCAATTTGGCGATTATAAAAATCTCAGCAATGTGTATCATAACCTGGGCATAGTACACCAGAGAATTTCAGATTATGAAAAGTCTGTACACTATTTTTTACAGGCATTAACATTGGAAGAGCAAAATAATGATGAAGTCGGGCAAGCATATACGAATAATAGTATTGGGATAGTATTTAAGGATTGGGAGAATTTTGATAAAGCACTGGAATATTTTAACAAATCATTGAAGATTGCTGAAAAGACAGGTCTGAGAGCTATTGTTTCATATGCCCGTTTAAACATTGGTTCTGTGTATGGAGAATTGCATAGATATGAACAGGAAATTGAACAATATAACCTAATAGGCGACCTTAATCCGGAAAATATTGATCATAGTATTTTATCATCAGTGTATCTGAACAAAGGTATTTCATTTAAAAACATAAATCAGTTTGATAGTGCGGCAATCTATTATCAAAAAGCTCTGGAAATCAGGGAAGAAATAGGTGACGAAGAAAAATTGGCCAGGGTATATTACTTTTTAGGGGAGCTCATGTTTGTGATGCATCGGTTTGATAAAGCCATTGATCTTTTGAACACCAGTATTAATTATACTGCTGATTATAGAACAAGGGCTGAAAACTATGATCTGTTATCAAAAATTTATGAGAGAAAAAATGATAAAGACAAAGCTTTCGAGTATTATAAAATGAGTGTTGCCATGCGCGACAGTACTTTTTCAGAGGAAAAACACAGGCAAATCAATGAACTTCAGATTCAATATGAGACTGAGAAAAAAGAACAGCAAATTAAATCGCTTGAAGAGATCAATGAAGCAAAAGCCAAGCAGTTAAAACTTACCCGACTCATTTTCGGTCTGGCCATTGCAGCAGTGCTTGTTGTTATCTTATCGGGAGCAATGTTTTTCCATAACCGGCAATTGCGATCGAAGCACCGCATGCTTTTGACAGAACAGAAACTCCTGAGATCGCAGATGAATCCTCACTTTATTTTCAATTCTCTTTCGGCGATTCAGAGTTATATATTAAAAAACAAGGCACTGGAAGCCGGTTCTTATTTATCAAGATTTGCTAAACTAATGAGGTCAATTCTTGAAAATTCCAGTAAAGAATTTATTACACTTGAGGAGGAAATTGAGACACTTGAAAACTACCTTAACCTTCAAAAAATTCGTTTGCAGGAAAAGCTTGAATATTCAATCCATGCTGATGATGGGCTACTGGAAGAAGAAATCAGTGTACCACCTATGCTATCACAACCATTTATTGAAAATTCAATAGAGCATGGTATTTTAAAAAAGGAATCGGCAGAAGGTAAAATAGACATACGTTTTATTGATCAACAAGATCAAATCATAATTGAGATTATTGATAATGGAATAGGAAGAGAAAAGGCAGGAAAATCGGGAGAAAAAAAGCATCGTTCAAGAGCGACTGAGATAACACAAAACAGAATTTCTCTGTTAAGCAAAGCATATAAAATGAAACCTACCTTTGCGACAGTTGACCTTTATGATAAAAACAATAAACCTGAGGGAACAAAGGTTTTAATTACTTTGCCAAAACTATTTTTATAATTTCGTCCGAAAAAGTGATTATTTTTTAACAGATCCAAAAAATGATTAAAACATACATCATTGAAGATGAAAAACCTACACGGGATGCTATCCTTGAGATACTCGAATCCAATTGTAAAAATCTGCAGGTTGTTGGTTCATGCGACAATGTTACAGATGCAATAAAGCAAATCAAAGAATCAAAACCCGATTTGCTGCTCGCGGATATTAACATATCAGGGGGTACCAGTTTTGATGTTCTGTCAGGTCTGAATGAAATCAATTTTAAAGTCATTTTCATTACTGCTTTCGGGGAATATGCTATCAAAGCGATTAAGTTTGCTGCGCTTGATTTTATAGTAAAACCTATTGATCCGGTTGAATTGATAGAGGCAATAGATAAAGCTTCAAAATCCATTGAAAAAGAAAACACACAGGTCATGCTGCAGTCTCTTCTGGCAAATCTCCGATCTTCTGAAAAAAAGTTTGAACAAATTATACTAAAAACTGCTGAAAGTATCTACCTGGTAAATGTCAGAGAAATTACCCATTTGAATGCCGATGGAGCCTATACCACTTTTTTCTTTCAAGACGGACGCAAAATCATGGTGTCAAAAGTGATCAAAGAATATGAAGAAATGCTTGCTGATTGCGGCTTTCTCAGAGTTCACCAGTCGCATATTGTGAACCTTGGATACATTGACAGGTATGAGAAGAACGACGGAGGCTATCTGGTAATGAAAGATGATACCATTATACCGGTTTCTTACAGAAAAAAGGATTCCCTGCTAACAATGCTGGGAAAGATAGGGAAATCTTCAGCATGAATACATGAAGAAAATAAAATAACCCGGTAGTATTTCGCCTATCGAAAAAGATGCTACCGGGTCTGACTCAAGAATAAATTCCTGGTTTTGGCTTATTTTATCTCCAGGTATAACTGAGGTTTATAACCATTGTTTGGTGCAGTTTCCAGACTATGGAAATAGGATATCCTGATGGCTGTATAACCCGGCCACGCAATGTTATTATCTTCAATAAGGATTCCGTAATTTGGTATTGTTCCACTAGCCCAGGCCTGAACTATATTAGTGATATCAACTTCCCAGGGTACTGCATTGGTATACGGAGGGTTTTCTACGGCAACATAACTTGTATAGCGTGCCGGGGTATTGTTGTAGGTGATGGTATTCGTATTCCAGCTATTTGCCAGTGCCCTGACTTTATAATCTGTATACATATCACCCGGAATAGATATCACATAGAGTTTGAGAATAGCGCTTTGTATGGTTCTGCCTTCAATGAAGTTCATGATATCAAAATACAGGGCACTATGGGTGATGGCATATTCAGTAAAACCTCCTGCATTATACTGGTACCAGACACCCACTGCCAAATTTGAAGTTTTGTAATTCGTATTTTCCACTGCACTGTTGTTTGATTGTTTCATCATTGGATTATCATAAGCTGCTATGGATGTCACTTCCAGCATTGGGCAATACACACCAATCGTGTTGCTATAATCACTATACACTCCTCCCGATTTTGCCCTGACCCTGAAATAGGTTGTCTTTCCGACATCCTGGGCCTCAGGATATAGCACTTCTGAATAGGGTGTTGTGCGGTTACCATCAGGATAATAAATCAATACCTGGAATCCTGAATTTTGCTGGTACGAGTATTCCAGTTCGTAATGATCATCGCCACTTTGATTGCCCGTCCAGTTATAACTCCAGTTCAACTCAAACAATGAATATGTTGTTGAAGGACCAGAAAGGACAGGAGCATTGATAACTTTCGACTCCATCGTTACATTTCCTATATTGGCTACATAATTGTCAACAGGAACTTGTTTTGTTTTGTAAGAATTATGTGTAAATATCAGATAATCAATTGCTTGAGTACTTTTCATGTTTATAGAAGGTACCGTAGCAGTTGATTTTTCCACTGCATGGAGTCCCTGTGAAAAAACTGTCCCGTTCATATTGGATACTTTGTAACCAAATAATTCACCATCCAGGATTGCCCTGGCAAGATAGACTGACCGGGGCTTGTTCTCAAGGTATGCTTTTGGATAAAGCGCATACATTCCTGATAGATTATCTTCATTTATCAGGCGTTTTACAAACTTGCCGGTGAGGTCGTATAAGTCAACGATGATATGCTGACTTTCGCAGTTTAATAGCAACCTGTTTCCGTCAAAACTGATTCTTTCGGAATTTGCAGTCGCTAACTCAATGGCCGTTGGATTGTTCTGCACAAAGAAGTTAAAATATCCGCTTGCATCAGTATAAACAGTCATATTTGCTGTTTCAAGATAAACTTTGACTCCGGACAAGGGTGATGATTGTTCATCAACTACCCTTCCGCTTAAATTGATTTCTTCTGCATTTGCAGTAAAACTGAGATACATACTAATCAATAATGTACTCAGCATGGTTTTGATGGTTTGATTTGTTTTCATTTTGAATTGTATTGGTAAATGAATTCTTATAAGCGTTGAATTAATAGTTTGGTACTAAGGTATGGCTCGAATAGCTCAGGGTCAATCCTGTATTGAGATCTGCACGGGTTAAATTGATATGCGTGCCGGTTTGATTTATATTCGTTATGTGTTTAAAATTATAAGGATGACTTATAAATCATTGCTTACAAATATTTATTATACCTAAAGAAGAATTGATGCTTATCCTGATTTTGACCGGATGGATAATTTGACAAACATTTTATTAGTTTGAGGCGATCATAGCTTCAGTAATTTTACTATTTTCATAGGTATAAATATTAATTTTCAATGGTTGCATGTAACGTACCATGCAATTTTTATTCATCTTTTTTTGTGTAATTTTCAAATAAAAATGGAATGGACGTTTCATAAGTTATTAAATTGATAACATGAATATAAGATATTCAAATCCACAGCTTACGATATTAGTAGGCGCACGCATAATGATCGGTTGGTTGTGCTTATATGAAGGAATTGCCAAATTGATGAATCCGAATTGGACATCTTTTGGATACCTGATGGATTCAAAGGGCATTTTTTCCGGTATATTTCATTCCATGGCATATAATGCTACTGTTTTAGAAGCTGTAGACTTTCTGAACATTTGGGGTCTGATAGCTATAGGAACAGGATTAATTCTTGGTTTATTTACAAGACCTGCTGCCATTGCAGGAATTGTACTTTTAACTCTGTATTATTTTTCTCATCCTCCGCTAATTAATGTGGAATATGCATTGCCATCAGAGGGTAACTATCTTTGGGTAAACAAAACCCTCATAGAAATATTCTTACTGGCCATACTTCTGGTTTTTCCTACCGGTCATGAGATTGGACTTGACAGATTGATTTTTGGCGGTAAGCACAATAAGTAATCAAATAGGATGGAAAGAAACAAAAAAATCGACCCGAAAGAGAACGGGGAAGGTAAAAAGTTTCACAGACGTGAAATAATAAAAGCGCTGGCAACACTTCCGGTTGTCGGAGCATTTGCCTATGGTGTTTTTAAAAAATGGAAGCGTGAAAGACTTGTAAAAAGCAATCTGTTAAAAGAGCTTGATTTAGCAAATGATGAGCAGGAACATTATGACATATCTCCGCGGTCTTCAGGCAAAAAGATAAGGCTTGGCATTATCGGTTATGGTATTCGTGGTGAACAATTGCTCAGAGCCTCGGGATTTGCACAACCTGAAGTAATTGATGAATGGAAACGAAGTGCTCAGATAGACAGAGAAGACAAACGGTATGCAGATTTTCTGGATCAGGAAGATCTAAATATCAGTATAAACGGAGTGTGTGATGTATTTGATGTGAACGCTGAAAAAGCAATAATGGCCTCAGGAAATTACGGAAGAGAAGGGACAAATGGTACGTTTTCCAAAAAAGCCAAACGATACGGAACATACCATGAACTATTGGCCTCAAAAGAAATAGATGCAGTGATCATTGCAACTCCTGATCACTGGCATGCACATATGGCCATTGATGCCATAAATACCGGAAAACATGTTTACGTTGAGAAGGGAATGACACGAACAGTGGAGGAGGCATTTCGATTAAGAAATGCTGTGACGAATAGTAAAATAATATTGCAGTTGGGTCACCAGGGAAGACAAACTGCAAGTCACAAGAAAGCCAGAGAGATCATAGACAAAGATATAATCGGGAAAATTTCACTTATAGAAGTTTGTACCAATAGAAACGATCCGAATGGTGCCTGGGTGTATGATATTCATCCTGATGCCAGTAAGGAAACAATAGACTGGAAACAATTTATCGGACCAACAACCTGGCATCCCTTTAACAAGGAACGTTTTTTCCGCTGGCGTTGCTGGTGGGATTATGGTACGGGATTATCGGGCGATCTGTTTACTCATGAATATGATGCTATAAACCAGGTACTTGATCTTGGAATTCCTTATTCTGTTATTGCTTCAGGAGGAATATACTATTTTAAAGATGGTCGCGAGGTGCCCGATGTTTTTCAGTCGGTATCTGAATATCCCGACAGGAATTTAACATTGTTGTATAGTGCTTCATTATCGAGTGACAGATTCAGGGGGAAAGTGTTGATGGGACATGATGGTCACATGGAAATGGAAAACAACCTGACTGTTTATGCAGACCGTAACTCTACACGTTATAAAAACAAAATTGAAGGAGGTGTGATTGATCCCGATATGCCAATTTATACTTATATTCCGGGAAGAGAAAATGTTGATGGAGTTACATCAGCTACAGAGCAGTATTTTGCCGGTCGTGGTTTATTGTATACTTATATAAGGGGAAAAAGAGTTGATACAACCCATTTGCATATCAGGGAATGGATTGATTGCATTCGTTCGGGCAAACAGCCAAGCTGCAACATTGATGCGGGTTTTCAGGAGGCAATCACTGCT
>CAZWFM010000009.1:7288-19565 GCA_964633185.1 uncultured Bacteroidales bacterium
CTCATATGGGAACAATAGCTTACCGAGAGGGTCGAAAAGTATACTGGGATGCCAAAGAAGAAAAAATCTATTGAAAATATTGGTTCTGAAACCACTGTTAAACTATATGATGAATATGTTTAAAATCCTTTATTCGAATTGATCTTATATGGAAAAAACAATTCAGACCGGTATCATTGGGTTTGGCCTCTCAGGCAAAGAAGAACTGAAAGTTAAACCTGAAGAAGCAAAACTGGTTATTGAAATCATTGAAGCAGCTTTTCAAAGCAATGCTCTCAAAAAGACCATTGAATTGTGATATTGTTTGCTTTTTGTTAAACTGATGAATTGTTTTAATTTCAATAGAAAAATAATAACTTGGATTGAATTATCGGACCTGATTTTTTATAAGTAACCTAAATACAGAAGCCTATGAATAACAAAAAGAGCGATTCAAAAATCTCAAGAAGACAATTTCTTGGAAATTCTGCGATTGCAACAGCCGGTTTCACAATACTTCCAAGTTACGTAATTAGCGGACTGGGACACAAAACTCCCAGCGATAAATTAAATATTGCCGGTGTTGGAGTAGGTGGAAGAGGAGGTGGAGTACTGAAAGCCCTTCGTGATGAAAATATTGTCGCGTTATGCGATGTTGACTGGAAATATTCAGCAGGGATCTTCAATGAATTTCCGAATGCAAAAAAATATTACGACTGGCGTAAAATGTTCGATGAAATGAAAGACAGTATTGATGCAGTCGTTGTGGGTGCTCCTGATCATTCGCACGCTATTGTATCGATCAATGCAATGAAAATGGGGAAACATATTTATTGTGAGAAACCTTTGACACATTCGGTTTGGGAGTCGCGGGAAATGACGAAAATTGCCAGAAAGTATAAAGTAGCAACACAAATGGGCAATCAGGGGAATTCGGGTGAAGGGATACGGCAAATTTGTGAATGGATATGGGACGGAGTCATTGGTGAGATTCGGGAAGTTCATGCCTGGACAAACAGACCTATCTGGCCGCAAGGCCTTGAACGGCCTAAAGAAAGTATGACTGTGCCTGATACACTGAATTGGGATTTGTTTCTGGGTCCGGCCGCATATCGTCCATACAATTCTATTTATACACCCTGGAACTGGAGAGGTTGGTGGGATTTTGGAACAGGGGCCCTGGGTGATATGGCTTGTCATATAATGGATCCTGTATTTAAAGCACTTAAACTGCAATATCCTGTAAAAGTTCAGGGAAGCTCAACTTTATTAAATACCGAATCTCCACCGGTTGCGGAAGTTGTTACATACATATTCCCTGAAAGGGAGAGTCTTCCAAAAGTAGCAATGCCTGAAGTAAAAGTGAAATGGTGGGATGGAGGTTTATTACCTGAAAGACCTTTAGAACTTCCTGATGGTGAAATTATGGGAAAGGATTGGAATGGAGGTTGCCTGTTTATTGGTTCCAAAGGAAAATTGATGTGCGGATGTTATGCAAGAGATCCTTTTTTACTTCCATTGTCGCTGGATGAAACCTATACCCGACCTGTAAAATCGTTACGAAGGATTGAACCTCATTTTATTAAGGAAGATGAACGTGAGATTAATATTGGACATCAATTGGATTGGGCTCGTGCCTGCAAGGAAAGTCCTGAAAATCGCACAGAGGCCAGTTCGAACTTCAATTATGCAGGTCCTCTGAATGAAATGGTTGTCATGGGAGTAGTTGCTGTACGGCTTCAGGATCTGAAGCGGGAACTGGAGTGGGACGGGGGAAATATGAAATTTTTAAATATCTCTGATAGCGATGAGATAAGAGTTGTTACATCTGATAAATTTAATGTAATTGACGGACATCCTCATTTTGATACCAAACACGAAACCATGAATGCAAAAGAGGCAGCCGACGAATACATTAAGCATACATATAGGAAAGGATGGTCTCTGTAAGAAACTTCCGGTATTTATAAAAAATTTTGAAGCTTAATTCATAATTAAAACTTAGATCAAATGAAAAATACAATAGTAAAATCTTTTATAGTAATTTTCAGTTTTTCTCTCTCTGCCTGCATAGAACAAACTGAACCTAACCAGCTAAGTAAAAAGGAAGCAGAAGAAGGTTGGAAATTACTATTCGATGGCAATACCATGGAGCATTGGAGAGGTTATTGTAAAGAGGATGTACCCGGTGCATGGATCATAGAAGATGGCACAATTCATATTCAGGGTTCAGGCAAAGGAGAAGCCGGTGCTTCAGACGGAGGTGATATTATAACGAAGAATACATATAGAAATTTTGAACTGAGTTTGGAATGGAAAGTATCTGAAGGCGGCAATAGCGGGATATTCTATTTAGCGAGAGAAATTTGTGGGAATGATTCTGTACCAGGTGATCCCATCTACAAATCATCACCTGAGATGCAAATTCTTGATAATGAGAAACATCCGGATGCAAAATTAGGCAAGGACGGGAATCGTCAAGCCGGTGCTCTTTATGACCTCATTCCTGCCACTCCGCAAAATGCCAAACCTGCCGGTGAGTGGAATCATGTAAAAATAACTGTGTATAAAGGGACTGTTATTCACCGGATGAATGGTGAAAATGTAGTGGAATATCATCTCTGGACGGATGACTGGAACAAGATGTGTGCTGAAAGTAAGTTTAAAGACTGGGAAAACTTTATAAATACAGCGGAAGAAGGATATATAGGTTTGCAGGATCATGGTGATGATGTTTGGTTCAGAAATATAAAAATCAAAGAATTGTAATACATTCATCTGCGCATGTGCTACAGGTTTTTTTTCAGGAAGATACGCATGATGATAAATCAGATTATGTATGAATCAGTCAAGAAGACATTTTATCAGGAACACGGTAGCAGGATCAATTGGTACAGCTCTGTTGGTCAATGGTTCACCTCTACTGGCAACTTTAAAAGATGATAACCGCTTTAAACTATCATTGGCAGAATGGTCATTGCATCGGGCTCTTTTCGGTAAAGAAACAAACAACCTCAATTTTCCCCTGGTTGCAAAAAATGAATATGGGATAGATGCAGTTGAATATGTAAGTACCTTTTTTGAAGGAACAGGTAAGAATTATCTGAATGAATTATTGAAAAGAACAAATGATAATGACATCACCAATGTACTTATCATGATAGATGGGGAGGGAGATCTGGGTGATCTTTATGATCCTGTGCGTCTTCAGGCCGTTGAACGACATTACAGATGGGTTGATGCTGCCAGGTTCCTGGGTTGCCATGCTATAAGGGTAAATGCCAGGGGGAATGGGACAGCCGAAGAAGTTGCTTCTGCTGCGGTTGATGGTTTGAACAGATTAACCGGATACGGAGAAAAAGCCGGAATTGGTGTTATTGTGGAAAATCATGGGGGGTATTCATCAAACGGCAAATGGCTGGCAGATGTAATATCCCGGGTGAATAATCCGTATTGCGGAACATTGCCGGATTTTGGTAATTTTTGTATTACACGGGAAGAAAAAGAGGGTAGCTGGAAATGTGTTGATGAATACGATAGATACGAAGGAATGAAGGAGCTTATGCCATTTGCTAAAGGTGTAAGTGCCAAATCTCACGATTTTAACGACAAAGGTGAAGAAGTGAATACCGATTTTAAGAAGATGATGGAGATCGTTAAGAATGCCGGTTATAAAGGGTATATAGGTATCGAATATGAAGGAGCGGAACTTTCTGAAAAGGAAGGGATCTTAACTACAAAGAAACTTCTGGAGAAAGTATTCGATACATTAAACTGAGCCAGGATGATTATGCAAATTATCAGAAGAAGATTTGCGAACAGGAGAGAAGCTGAAAATTAACATTCTTTTATTCCCGTTTTGTTTTTAGCATAGTAATGCAATTCATTAATGCACGGGCATTATGGTAATTGATCTTCCAGTCATGTGCCTTTGGTGCTTTTGCTTTTTCCGGATTCGTATCCAACCCGGATTCATACCATCCTCCCTGCTTTTTATCAATTGCATACAGATCAATATATTGCCATTGTTTTTGAAACGCTTCAAAATACCGGGATTCTGAAGGAAAAAGTTCAGTCATCAGCAACAATGCATTCAATCCTTCTGCCTGTGTCCACCAAACCTTTTCAGGATTAATGATCGTTACGTGATCTTCATTTTTAAAACAATAACCGGCATCAAAAAATCCCCCTTTTTTGTTGTCCCATCCGTTATCTAAGGCATGATCAACCAGCTTTTTCGCAATGGCAATTGTTCTTTTATCATCTTTCAAACCAAGTGCATGTGAAGCTTCGAGTAGTAAATAGGCTGTTTCCACATCGTGTCCAAAGGAGATATGATCAAAATAATAATATTGTTTTCTTTTCGCTTCTGTTGAATCGCGATAGGTTACAGGTGTCCAGTCCCGCTCAAGAAAAAGGGTCAGATATCCTTTGTCTCCGGCAATGGTATCTCTGATTAACAGGAGCATTTCACCAAGTCGTTTATTTAACAAAGTGTCAGGCCATATTTCATATAAGGATGTAAACGCTTCCAGCAGGTGAATGGATGAATTCTGATCTTTCCACTGTTTACTTTTCACTGAAGCACCTTGCAACTCAGAATTCTGGTTTGTATATAGAGAACCATTCCTTTGCAGTTTATCAAAATACCCTTTGTATTCAGGATCATAACTATGTTTTTCAAGCCAATTAAAGGTTCTTTTAGCCAGGTTTAAAGCGCTTGTATCACCTGACATTGAGTAATAAACTGACAATGCATAAATAGCAAAAGCATTGCCGTAGGCAGTTTTATTTGCAGATTTGGATTTGTTTGCCGGGTTTCCTTTTGAATCGCAGAACATATGGAAACCACCAAATTCGGAGTCCCACATATGGGTTTTTAAAAAGTCAAATCCATGTTTTGCTATTTTGACATACAATGAATCATTGTAAAATAACGCAGCCTGTGAGGTTGTCCACAAGTGTCTTGCCTGGGTTACCAACATTTTGTTCTGAGGTCCTTTTGCCTGCCATTTGTAATTAAAATTACTTAGGAATCCTCCGTTTATACTGTCAATTGATCTGGGATACCAGGCATCAAGCAGATCATTTTTTAAAGAATATTCCAGTTGTTCCACCAGGGATTTATCTGTTGATTGCGAGCATCCTGAAATAGTGAAAAGAAGGATAATAAACACGAAACAGTATGTGTTTTTTCCTGTAAGATTGTTTATTTTATGAAACACACTATCGATCAAACAACTGTAATAAAAATATTCATGCATTTGTATCTCGCGGGATTATTCAAGAACAAGTTTTCGGATTGTTAATTCATCATTCATTGTTATTTTCACAAAATACATTCCTTCATCAAGTTGAAAAACATCCAGCTGTTTGCCAAAATCAGATGTGCCTGATAAACATAGTTTTCCCGAAATATCAACAATTTCATAAATAAATCCTTGTCCGGATGACTCTGAACTTTCAACTACAATGTAATTTTCAGCCGGATTAGGGTAGATTGAAATATTTCCATACAGGCTGTTATTATTTATAGATTCCACAATGGGAGGAACATTGTTTTGGACATATTTTGGACCAAATGCACCAAGCAGATAACCATCTGACGATTCAAAGGTTCCGGGATTGTAAGTTATGAAGATCAGGTCAGATGCCGCTGCAACAGGTGTTTCCAGAGTAAATGCAACGGTTTCGGCGTCCCCGGAAACTCTTTCTGCTCCTGTTATTCCCCGTTCTTCATCATTTACATCAATGGTAAAGGATTCAGTTGGAATTACATCACTCATTTCTTTGGAAAAGGTCACCAATACCTGTGTTCCTTCTTCATTGGTATACCCGGCTTTGAAACCAGGCAGCAGATTGACAATTTCTTCGGGCCCGAAATTGGATAAAGTGCCTCCCTTAGCTGAAGTCAAATCTCCAAAGGTATAGCTTGCATATGCTTTTTGCCTGTATACCAGGGGTGAGGAAAGAGTGAGCAGTATGGTATTTGGACTTCCTGCTTTAAGCGAAGCGTCTGTTATGGGTATTTCAGTTACGCTGTAAACACTGAACTTATCCATATTTGAGGATGGATCATTCATCTCCATGTCAAATACCAGTTCCATCTGACTGCCATCATTGTTAGTCTGAACCTGCAGCAATTCAGGATGAGGATACATGGCATCTGTTAAGTTTAATTCGATTTCAATTCCTTCATTGGCTTTAGTAAACGGAACGCTGAATATAACTGTTGAATCACCGGATTTAACCGTTACTTCGTAATCGCCGTAGAAACCATTGAACTCACAAATACCATCAGTATCTGTTGTATCAGTGATGGAAGTAGTCCATTTTTCATGGATCAGATGATAGACAGTATCTGCTGCAATTTTCGGAAGTTTGTTTTCATTAAATATACCGCTTCCTTCGCGCCATGCATACTTGTCATACACTCCAAAAAAGTAAAAACCTTCAACCAGCGGATAGGAAAACATGGTTCTCATGATTGTTGCGTAATCGTCTGCCTGATCCTGTTCGGAGATGCCATATTCATCAATTTTCATATCAAACTCGGTAACTGTGATGGGCAGATTGAATTTTGCCAGTGAATCAAGACTGGTTTTTATCTGTTGCCAGTTGATATTATTTTCCATGTGCCCCTGAACCCCAATGCCGTCAAGAGGAGCTCCATTGTCCAACAGTTCCCGGATTGCAGCCATATATTCATCGATGACCGGCCAGACGATAATATTAAATTCGTTTACAAATAGTTTTGCGGCAGGATCACTTTCTCCCGACCATTTGAATGCATTCCAGTTTATGGAATCGCCTGTTCTTTCAGCCAGCCAGGTTTCATGAAAAAGTTCGTTGATTACATCGTATTCGTTTATAACTCCTGCATATTCAGCGACATCTCTTCTGATCCTTGTCTCACATGCATCATACATTTTTTCACCTGACATTGTATCTGCAACAATCCAGGAAGGCAATTGCCAGGAATTTGGTCCGCCCCAGATCAGGCAATGTCCTCTTGTATACCAGCCTGCCTTTTTGGCCCAACCCACTATAGTATCTATTTCAGAATAATTCACATTTCCGGGTTCCGGTTCCATGTAGTTCCATTTGAATCGTTCAATATTACCGGCATTGAAATACTTTAACATGATAGCCTGGTACCAGTCAAAATCATTCTGATCGTATGCGGGATGAGTTAATATATTTCCCCACTGAAACTCGTGTTTTTTCAACTTTATGGTAACCGAATCATGAATAGGATTACTTTCGGAATCAATTACCTTAAAAGAAAAATCTCCTTTTCTGATGGTATCAATTCTTTCTTCGGCTTCGTCATACCAATTCTGGGTGTAAGCCATGGTGCAGGCAAGGAATAATAAGGTAACCTGTATGATTAATTTTTTTTTATTCATTTTGTTTTGTGTTTTTATTACGATCTGTTTTTATTATGCCAATGATTTAGTGGTATCAGTTTTTTATAAACTTCAGGTAACTGATCACATGGTTTCCAGCGTCCAGTATTCTTAGAATATATATACCGGGTTGTAAAAACCCGATTTGAATTCCGGCTTTTGCACGTTTGGAATATACCCCGGAAATTAACCTCTTACCGGAAAGATCTAAAACCTGGACCGAGCAATCCAGATACCCGGCTTTGTTTTTAAGGTATATGATATCGTTTGCAGGTACCGGGTATAATGTATAATTACTGATTTCAGGATTGTTCAGAATTGTTGGCACCTGGGTTGAATTGTTCGTGGCTTCCATGCTGAATGCATCAATCTCAATTCCTGCCCTTGTGGCAATGGTTCCGGGAAAATAGTTCACTGTTACCACATCATCCGTATAAATAATATCTTCAAGATGAAGTGTGAAAATTCTCAGGTTTGAATTGTCCTGTACCACGCTGGTAACAGGTATATTCTTTTCCCCGTTTACCTTAACAAAAAATGTAATCTGCGGCTCATTCGCAGGATCTTCCATTTCGTTCATAAATTCAATATCAATTGCGCTGCCATTAGAATTTACATGAACATCACTAACAGCCGTTTCAGCCACTTTCACATCATCGACCCATACTGTTCCGACACTCACGAATTGCAGAGATGCAACAACATCATCATCTGATGAGACCGGTGATGTAAAGGAGTAAGTATATTCAGCCCATTCTTCGGTCAGTTCGATATTTCTGTTTTCTGAATAGTAGGTATAAGGAGAAGTGGCTTTGCCAACGATGAAATTCATCATTATGCCTGAGGCAGAGGCTCTTGCTTTGAGTGATATTTTGTAGCCCTTACCTTCTTCCAGACCAAAACTGAAGTTCTGTACCTGGATATCCCAGTAATTGCTGCCCAACTGTACAACTTCAACCTGCAGACAACTGTCGCCTGACGCAGGATCCTCTCCTGTAATTCCGGTATTTGCCTGTGAAGTTCCTCCTGCAGAAGCTACCCAATTGGAAATACCCTCTTCAAATCCGCCGTTGGGAAGCAGGTTCAGTTGTGCATAAATACCAGAACATACGAAAAGGAATAAACCGGAGAAGAATAGTATTTTTTTCATGATCGGATGAATAAAAATTATGGTTGATTAACAATATAAAATTACATAGTTTTTTTGGGAATACAAGGAAATACTGACCATCTAACAGAGTCATGATAAAGGAAATCTTATAATTATTACAATTGATCGTATGTTTTTTTTGATAATTCATACCTTCCGAGATAGTAATTTGATTCCTGCTAATGGAAAGATCTAAAAGATTAACGCAAATTCTTCATAGTAAAAATAGTACAGTCTATAAACGTTAATTATTTGTTCATGGATAATTTTTGACAAGTCTTTCTTAAAGTTGTAATTTATGGTTTTGTCTATTGTATGCTTAATTAATGTTATTCTCAATCGGTAAGACAAAACGAATTTTCTCTCATACGTTTTGTCAGATTATTTAAAGTGAAACGTTATGAAAAATCCGGCTAGCCTGTTAAAACTATTTATTCTGTATTTGTTGCTTTTCGGTCAGATAGTATTTGCTCAACACAGAGAAATTCTTACCATCAATGATGCATGGAAATTTTCAAGGAGTGACGAATCCGATGCCTTTTTGATCGATTTTAATGACAATACCTGGAAAACCGTTTCACTCCCGCATACCTGGAATGCAGAAGACGGGAATGATCCTGATTATTATAAAGGAGTCGGATGGTATCGCAATAACCGGTTTATATCCGATCAATATTCCGGCAAGCGGATTTATTTAAAATTCGGATCAGCAAACCTGATAACACAGGTTTATGTAAATGAAGATCTTATAGGTGTTCATAAAGGGGGGTATGCAGCATTTGTTTTCGATATAACATCTTCGGTACAGTTTAATGATTACAATCTTATTGCAGTGAAAGTAGATAATTCAAATACCGAAAATATTGCTCCCATTTCGGGTGATTTTACCTTTTTTGGCGGTATTACCAGGGATGTTGAATTGATTATAACCAGTGATGTAAATATTTCGCTACTCGATTACGGTTCACCCGGCATTTATATAACACAGGAAGAGGTGAGCGAAACATCGGCCGAAATTGAGGTTGATGTGCTTGTGGATAATAATGCCGGCTCAGATCGTACTATAACTACTTCTGTTATCATTAAAGATACGGGGAACATGCAGATCGATTCAAAAGATATAACTCAAACACTATCAGCAAATTCTTACAAAAAAAGCTTTCTACTTAATTTTTCCATAGACAATCCAATTCTATGGCATGGAAAGAAAAACCCCTATCTGTATAAAGTTGAAGTATTATTAAAAGAAGCAGGTCAAGTTATTGATTCTTTAAGTCAGCCTTTAGGCGTTCGATATTTCAATGTTTCATCTGATTCGGGGTTTTATCTTAACGGAACACGTTATCCGCTTTATGGAGTGAATATGCATGAAGACCGCCTTGAAAAGGGCAGGGCTATTTCTGATGATGATCGTAATGAGGATCTGGATATGCTTATGGATCTGGGAGTGACTTTCATCCGGTTGTCTCATTATCAGCATGGACAATATACATATAATTATGCTGATAAAAACGGTATTGTTCTATGGACAGAGATTCCTCTGATTAATGAGATTACCAGTATTAATCCTGATTTGCTGAGAAGCAATATTAAAGATCAACTCAGAGAACTGATCAGACAGAATTACAACCATCCATCTGTTTGTTTTTGGGGATTATACAATGAAATATTAAATTATGACGGACCTGATCCTTCATCGTTGATTGAAGAATTAAATAGCCTTGCCAATAACACAGATCCGACACGTTTGACTACAGCGGCCAATAATCTGGAAAACCACGAGATCAATGTGAATGATAAAACCAATCTGATTTCATGTAATAAGTATTACGGATGGTATTACAATACAACCGATGATTTTATCAATTGGCTTTCCGGCATCCGATCCAAAATGGGTGAGGTGCCTGTTGGTTTAAGTGAATATGGTGGTGGAGCCAGTATATACGATCATGAGTTGTATCCAAAGATGCCAGTAGGAAATTCAAAATGGCATCCGGAGGAACTTCAAAATATTATTCATGAAGAGTATTGGCAAAGTATCAAAGAAAATCCGTTTTTATGGCAAACCTCTGCATGGGTTGCATTCGATTTTACATCTGCGATTAAAAAAGATGGAGACAGGGCAGGAGTCAATGATAGAGGACTTATAACACAAGATAGGAAGACAAAAAAAGATGCTTACTTTTTTTATCAAGCCAACTGGTCTGATTCTCCGGTACTGTATATTTCAAGTCGCAGGTACACTGAGAGAAACAATGCAGCTACCTATGTTAAGATCTATTCGAATTGCGACTCGGTCAGGCTGGCTGTTAACAACAATAGTTATGGCACCCTGGTATCTCACAATAAAATATTCAAGTGGGAAAATATCGTTTTGGAACAGGGAATTAATATAATACAGGCAAAAGGTTACTACGGGTCACAGCTTTTGTATGACACTTGTATATGGAAACATAATACCATCAATATTAAAGGTGATATTTGCATTAATTTTCAAACTGGCAACACACAAACTCCCTGTGGATATCTGGCCGATATTGGCAATCAGTATCCTGATACGGTGGATGGGTATGTTTTTGGCTGGAATACAGATAATACGGCTAATGCCCGGGAAAAAAATTTCTTAGCAGATAAATTGTATGATTCTTTCAATCACTTTCAAAAAAGTCCGGTTGATAATTTCTGGGAACTTAAACTTGATAACGGAAGCTATCTGGTACGAATTGTAGCAGGAGATCCTGAATATTTTGACAGTCATCATAAAATATTGATCGAAAATAAACTAGTTCTGGATGCTGTTCCTGATAACAACATGCCTTGGGCTGTCGGAACCGATACCGTTCGTATCCATGACGGAAGACTAACTGTTGGAGTCTCTCCTGATGCGAGTAATGCAAAAATAAGCTATATCCAAATTACCAGAATCGATTCCATAAAATTAAGTCACAACAAAACCGTTACTCAATCGAGTACAGCTTATAACAGTCCGGCTGAATATGCTATCGATGGCAATACGGATGGGATTTGGGATCATGGTTCAGTTACCCATACGAATGAAGATATAAATGCCTGGTGGGAAATAGATCTTGGAGAAATCTATACTATTAATACAATCGAAATATGGAACCGGACGGATTGTTGCAAAGATCGACTGGATAACTATTACGTATTTGTAAGTGATGTACCATTTGTTTCGGAAGAATTGTTGCCTACGCGAAATCAACCGGGTATATGGGAAGCTCATGGAACAGTTGTACCTGATCCAAATGCATTATTTCAGGCAAACCGTAAGGGAAGATATGTCAGAATTCAACTGGGTGATACTAATAGTTTGAGTCTGGCTGAAGTTATTATTACAGGTAGTATTGGAGAATTGCCACCTGATCCGCCAACAAACCTGGTGGTCATTAAACCTTCGATAGCATCAATAGAATTGGAATGGACAGATAATTCCGTAAATGAAGAAGGATTTATCCTCGATCGAAAAGCAGGTACAGGAAATTATATTCAAATTGCTCTGGTTGATAATGTTGGTTATGTTGACCACGATGTTGTTCCGGGATTGAAGTATACATACCGCGTAAAAGCATTCAACTCGGCAGGATTATCAGTTTACTCCAATGAGGTCATAGATAGTATTACCTATATTGAATATGACAACATTGCTCCGGGGAAACTGGTGACCCAATCGAGTACCTTGTATGGCGGTGTTCCGGAAAGGGCAATAGATGAGAATACC
>CAZWFM010000010.1:0-18121 GCA_964633185.1 uncultured Bacteroidales bacterium
CATTAATCTTCATTTAATCGATTCATCGATTCTCCGATTAATCAATTTCTAACAATCCAATAACCCAGTAACCAGTAACTCTGGACTACTAAACACCTCAACGTATATACCTTCCGACTTCGGTCTTCGGACTTCAAACTCCAAACACAAAACTTTTTTCTCATTCCAATTCATGAATTACCAGTCCGCTGCGCAGTTTGGGCTCAAACCATGTTGTTTTTGGAGGCATTATGTTTCCTGTATCAGCAATATTCATTAACTGATCCATAGATACAGGATACAGAGCAAATGCCACTGCCATTTCGCCGCTGTCAACCCTCTTCTGTAATTCTTCCAGTCCCCTGATGCCACCAACAAATTCAATTCTCGTTGATTTTCTGAGGTCTTTAATATCCAGAACAGGATCCAGCAATACTTTTGAAAGGACGGTTACATCAAGACAGTCTATAGGATCATTATCGTTATAAGTATTCGCTTTTGCTCTTAAAATATACCATTTCCCATTAAGATACATTGAAAACTCATGCAAAGCAGAAGGTTTATAGGGTTTATCACCAAACTCCTCAACTTCAAAAGAATCCTGTATCTTAATCAGGAATTCTTCCTTTGTATAACCATTGAGATCCTTAATGACCCTATTATAATCAATAATTGTCAGCTGACCTGCGGGAAAATGAACCGCCAGAAAATAATTGTATTGCTCTTTGCCGGTATGATCCGGATTCTGTTTTTTTCGTTCTTCTCCCACATGTGCGGCAGCTGCCGTACGATGATGTCCGTCAGCGACATAGGTATATTTTATCTCTTCTCTGAAAATACGTTCTATCTCAACAACATCTTTATCATTACTCACTAACCACAGTTTATGTCCAACTCCATCGCCGGCTATAAAATCAAATTCTGGTCTTTCAGTGATTATCCGATTGACTATAGCATCAATTTTTTCGTTGTCATGATAGATAAAAAAAACCGGTTCGGCATTGAAATTCGTAACACGGATATGATTTTTCCGGTCTTCTTCTTTTTCCGGTCGTGTCAATTCATGTTTCCGAATTATTCCATTAAGATAATCCTCAACACTCGCACAAGTCACAAGGCCATATTGAGTTTTTCCCCACAATGTCTGGGCATAGATATAGTAAATTTCTTTTTCGTCCTGAGAAAAAATGCCGTCAGCAATTAGTTTCCTGATATTTTTCCTGCCTGTTTCGTATACAATATCTGCATAATGATCTGTATCTTCAGGAAGATCGATCTCAGGTTTTACCACATGCAAAAAAGAATAGGGATTATCACCGGCATCTTCTCTGGCCTCAGTGGAATTCAGTACATCGTAAGGCCTGGAAGCAATACGATCTGCATACTCCTTCACAGGTCTGAATCCTCTGAAGGGTTTAACTATTGCCATAAAATAATATTCTGATAATTCAAATTCAATTAATTCACCTTGAAGGTCGTATCACCATTCTTTATATAGCCAACGATCTGACGTGCTGCAGCAAGACCTGCATTAATATTGGCTTCAGCGGTTTGAGCTCCCATTTTTTTTGGCGTAGCAAAATAGCGATCAGAGTATTTCTCAGTGAGAATATCTTTACAATCAGGTGCTATATCAGTAATGTATCTGAAATCCGGTCTTTCTTCGAACATCTTTATTAGAGAGTTTTCATCTATAATTTCTTTCCTTGCTGTATTCACAAGTGTAGCTCCCTTAGACATCACAGATAAAAGCTCATAATTTACAGATGATTTCGTTTTCTCATTGGCAGGTAGATTTGCAGCTATATACTGACAGGTTTTATAGAGATCTTTTACATTCTCCAGATATTTCACCCCGTCATTTTCAATAATCACTTTGTCAATATAAGGATCGTGTGCATATAGTTCCATTCCGAGACCTTTGCCAATATGGCCCATTATTTTCCCAATGTGCCCGTATGCCTGAAGACCGAATTTTTTCCCTCTTAACTCCGTACCTGCTGTTCCGTTGAACCTGTTACGATTCATTAGAATCATCATACCTATTCCAAGTTCAGCCACGGCATTCGAGTTCTGTCCGGGAGTATTCATTACACAAACACCTTTTGCCGTTGCAGCATTCAGATCAACATTGTCATATCCTGCTCCCGCTCTGACAACAATTTTAAGGTTTTTACCGGCATCAATTACTGCTTTATCAATGATATCACTTCTTAAAATAATTGCATCAACATCTTCAACTGCTGCAACCAGTTCATCATGTGTTGTATATTTTTCAAGTTTCACCAGTTTAAAACCGGCATCGTCCATAATTTTCTGTATTCCTTCAACAGCAATAGCTGCAAAGGGTTTTTCGGTTGCTAAAAGTACTTTTGTCATAATTCTTTCCGATTAATGCATCCTAAATTTTTAATTCGAATTCCTGCATTGTTTTAATAAGAGCTTTAATACTCTCAACTGGCATTGCATTGTATATAGAAGCCCGGAATCCTCCAACAGACCGATGCCCCTTAACTCCTACCATTCCCTGTGATACCGCATATTGAAGAAAATCTGCTTCTTTATCTTTGTATTCTTCAGACATAACGAATGTTACACTCATTATGGATCTGTCTTCGGCATCGGGAATGTTTGATGTAAACAATTTGTTCCTTTCTATTTCATCATAAAGCATCCCGGCTTTCTCCATGTTTATTTTGTATATGGCTTCGACTCCTCCCAGATTTTTCAGCCACTGTAACATATTAAGGCAACCATATACTGACAGACATGAAGGTGTGTTGAATAATGATGCATTATCAATATAAGTTTTGTAATTCAGGATAGTAGGAATCTGACGGTCAACTTTGCCAAGGATATCGTTCCGGATAATTACAAAAGCGACACCCGCTGGTCCGACATTTTTCTGTGCCCCTCCATATATGATCCCATATTTGGAAACATCCACAGGTCGGCTAAGTATATCAGATGAAGCATCAGCTACCATGGGAACCGGCGAATCGATATCTTTCTTAATTTCCGTTCCGAAAATGGTATTGTTCGTGGTAATATGGAAATAATCCGCATCAGTTGGTATTGTATAATTTTTTGGAATATAGGTATAGTTTTTGTCCTTGGAAGAAGCAACTATTTCCACTTCCCCAAACAATTTGGCTTCCTTAATCGCTTTAGACGACCAGGATCCGGTATCCAGATATGCGGCCTTTTTTTGCATCAAATTGTAAGGTATCATGCAGAAATTCAGACTAGCTCCTCCATGTGTAAAAATGATTGAATGTGAATCAGGAACAGCGAGAAGTTCACGAAGAAGAGCTGCAGTCTCTTCAATTATAGAAGAAAACTCCTTCGATCGGTGCGAGATTTCCATCACTGACAATCCGATTCCGTCTAAATCCAAAATACCTTTTGCGGTAACCTCTTTGACCTCATCAGGAATGATTGAAGGTCCTGCATTGAAATTGTGCTTTTTCATATGTTAAAATTCAAATTAAAGTTTTCTTATTCTGTTACTTATATTTTCATCTCAATCTTTTTGGTATTTGTTACCTCACCCTGTGTTTCATTATTATTTGTGTTCGGTGAACCCTCATCATAAAACGTATTGCAAAGAAAAATTCATTCATGCTCTTTTGTTTTTTCTCATTGATTTAAACAACCAATGATGAGGGTTTCATGCTAAATAAGTTTTCTGTTTGTATTGATTTCCGGCTGCCAGTAAAGCAAAATGAACATAAAATTCATTTGTTATTTAAATAACAACTAAAAAATGGAAGGGTAAAAATACAAAAATATCAATACTATTAACATTTCCCCCTATAATAACTATCTACATTTTACTAACAAGTACAATTCACTGTAAACAGCATGCTGTTATATTAATAAGTAACCAGATAAAAATCCTTTAGAACCGGTATTTGTGCAGTCAAATCAAATGTATGACAATACTCCAGTACATCATCCAGTCCGTTTTTTTTCAAACGGTGACGCTGAGCCACTTTCTCAACATAAGCACTCATGTCTTGTTTAGCCAGATTCCACAAATCCATTGATGCATAAGTTGAGTCGCAAATAGTATAAAATTGATCATCCATGAGAACCGATTCAGCCAATGCTCCTGCAAATAAAGTATCTTCAAGGCTGAATTTATTTTTCCACCCTGCACATAAAATGAGCAGATCATGTTTTTTATGATGGATATGGTCAACCAGAGCTTTGTGATTTAGATATGAACCTATCAGTACCTCATGACTATGAGCCGCCATCATAATTGTATTTGTTCCGTTCGTCGTACTATAAACTATTTCCTTCCCCTTAACCCGGTCAGGAGTAAAATTATAGGGAGAATTTCCGAAATCGGCAAAATCACGAACAATCCCATCTCTTTCGGCAGCTACCCAATAGCCGCGATTTTTATAATCTTGTGCTTCTTCGAGTGTTGCAACCGGAATAATTCGTTTTGCTCCATTCATGAATGCAGTGCATATTGCCGATGTGGCCCGCAAGATATCTACAACCACAACAATAGCGTTATCGTTGCGAAATGTATCGTAGATAGCTGGTGTCAGACAAACTTCAATTTTACATTTATCCATCAATCATTGTTTTGTCAGGAATGGCAATTTAACGACAATGGCTTTCAGCGATTTGTTCCTCACCTGTACATAAATTTCATTATCAATACGGGCATCTTCAGCTCTGAGATAACCCATGCCAATTCCCTGTTGTAATATGGGCGACATTGTTCCCGAGGTTACTTTCCCAATTTCGTCACCATCCGAATTTAACAGTTTATAATCCTTTCGGGGAATGCCTTTATCAATCAACTTAAAGCCTACCAGTTTTTTATTCACTCCGTTCGCTATCTGATCCTGGTATATTTTTTTATCAATAAACTCTTTTTCTTTATTCATCTTCACAATCCAGGATAAACCAGCTTCGATGGGCGATGTAGTATCATCAATATCATTGCCGTAAAGAGAATAACCCATTTCAAGTCGAAGGGTATCTCTGGCAGCAAGACCTGCCGGAACAAGACCAAAGGGCTCCCCTGCTTTCAATATTTCCTCCCAAAGTACTTTTGCATGTTTATTGTGGCAATACAATTCAAATCCGCCTGCACCTGTATATCCTGTAACTGAAACCATGACATCTTCTGATTGCCCTACCGATGTAGTTGCAAAGGAAAAACTTTCCATAAATTCAAGGTCAAAATCAACCAACGTACCAAGTATCTCTTTCGCCTTAGGACCCTGTAGTGCTATTAACGACATCTCATCCGAAGCATTTTCAAGGAATGCCTCACAGGAATTGTTACGATTCAACCAGTCCCAGTCTTTTTCAATATTGGAAGCATTAACCACGAGCATATACTTTTCCGGTTCATACCTGTAAATGATCAGATCATCCACAATTCCTCCTTTTCCATTAGGCAAACAGGAATATTGAGCTTTGCCAACTTCAAGCCTGGAAACATCGTTGGTAGTTGTATATTGCAATAAGTCCATAGCGTATTTTCCTTTTACCCGGAACTCCCCCATATGAGAGGCATCGAACATACCGGCAGCATTTCTGACTGCAAGATGTTCCTTCACAATTCCAGAGTATTCTACCGGCATATTGAAACCGGCATATTCCACCATGCGAGCACCAGCTTCCTCATGCAGTCTGGTCAGAACAGTTTCTTTCATATCATTTGAATTATAGTACAAATGTAGAAATAATGACGGAAGATTTTTATGATAAATCTTCTCAATAGGATAAAAAAGGGGCTGTCTCAAAAGTTGAAATTTCGCCACCAAGGTACTAAATCATAAAGCACTCACTAAGTTATATAGAATTGAAAAACAGAATTTTGTGAATCCTGCGAGCGCATTGACTACGTCGAGCTCACAAGCTCGGTTGGCTTCTCTGCCAGCCCGTAGACTGGGCCGAATTCGTAAACTCGGTTCTCCATAGCTTGTCGTTTGTGTCATCCGCGTGTCGCCGAAGTTATAGCGGAGGCACAAGCTATAGCGACGGAGCACTCCGGGATTTGGGAGCACAAAAAAAAATAGCAAAAAAAGGATCGAAGGTTCCTCACCGCTTGCGGTGAGGATCTTCAATCCTTTGAGTCTTCTTGACTTAGTGGCTATCTTAAAATTCTAACCTTTTGATACAGCCCCTTCCATTAAAAGAAAATCAAATTTCGTTATTTACTGAGCACTTTAAATTCGACCCGACGATTTTGTGCCCTGCCTTCGGCGGTGTTATTAGGAGCTATTGGTTGTGAATAAGCATAACCTTTGTATTCCAGCCGGCTCTCAGAAATTCCATTGCTCACAAGATAATTTACCACTGCCTTCGCCCTGTTATTCGAAAGTTTTGTGTTCAAGCTAAGGCTTCCAACATTGTCGGTATGACCTGATATTTCTATTCTCACAGACGGATTACTTTCCAGCAGTCTTACCACATTATTTAAACTCGTGTACGATTCTTGCTTAAGTGTGGATTTTCCTGTTTCAAAATATATGTTCTTAAGTATTACCTTGGCCCCTACTTCTACCCTGTCGAGAAGAAAGTTTTTCACTACTACCTCATCATAAGTTTTCATCGACAGGTCAACCATATCCAGATAAAGAAGGTAACCTTTTGCAACAATTTCCACACCATATTCTTTCGATTCAGGAATCTTTACGGAATAATTTCCTGTGGAATCTGATATCGCAGTGGCCATTACCTGACTTCTTTCACGATCGATTATTTCAAGTTTTGCTATTATGGGTTTCTGGTTTTCAGAATCGTTGATAAATCCTCTCATCAGTATTGAGGTATCAACCTTCAACTTCTGAGACGGCACAAAATAAATATTATCATAAGGGAATTTCGCTCCGACAACAAGATCTTCTGCATCACTAACAAACATATCTTTCTCGGCTCCGAGATATATTATTTTATAAATATCCATCCCTCCCAGTCCGGATTCTCTGTTGGAAGAATAATACCCGGTTTTTCCACCAGGCACATCCACATAAAATATATCATCATTAGGCGTATTGATCGGGTATCCAAGATTAACAGGCTTTGACCATAAACCAACATTGCTTAGGGTGCTCATAAAAACATCATACCCTCCCATCGAATTATGGCCTTTTGAGCTGAAAAACAAAACAGAATCTTTTGCACCCAGACTCACACCCAATTCATCGAAAAAAGTATTAATAACATTGCCTGCATTCACCGGTTTTTCCCACTTATCACGCTCATTCTTTCTGCTAATATAAATATCTGTTCCACCATATCCTGCTTTGGTATTGCTTGATATAAAATACAGAGTCGATTCATCAGATGAAAGACACATGGATACTTCGCGATGCTTGGTGTTAAATTTTGAAAGGGATCTGGGAGCAGTCCATACTCCCTTTTTTAACCTGCTTACATACAAATCTCCACCATGGTTCTTCCCTTTATAAATGTACAAACTTTGTTTATCAGGTGAGAGTCCGACAACGGCAACATTGGTCGTATTGGTTTTCCCGGTTATCTTTTTATCCAGACGCTTTGCTCTTGTCCATACGCCTTTTACCTGATCTGAATTGTAAACATCCTCGAAATACTTATCATCAATTATGCTCTTTTTACTTTTTTTCGAGTATTTTCTTCTTGAGGTAAAATACATAATAGTTCCTTCTTTATCAATCACAGGGCCGTATTCATCAAAAACAGAGTTCACACCTGGTCCCAGGTTATTTATCACTACTCGTTTGGGTTTTTCGGCCAGTAATTTTCCATTTTTGCATTGTTGTATATATAAATCAACCCGCGACTGATAATCGGGTCTTAATTTCGGATGGAGACTATTGATGAAATAATTATACTCATCTATGGCTTTATCAAACTCAAGGATCTGATGGTATGCCATACCCATTAGCAAATGAATATCATAATTAACATCAGGCTTAAGTTTATAGGCTTTCTCGATGTATTTAATTGATTCAAATTTATTATCACTGTATAGATAACATCTGCCAATCATATAGTTCAGTTCAGGATTGTCCGGATTGTATCCGTATGCGATAAGATAACTTTCTCTTGCTAGTCTGTATGATCCCAAACCTCTTGAATAATAGTAATTGCCATCTTTAACGGCCATCCAGGCATCTTTGAAACCATACTCCTGCTTTTTAAATTCATTCCTTTTGATCTTTAGGGGGTTAACCTGAGCAGATATTTCGGAAGAAATACACAGGAAGAGAAACAATATAGAAAGTAGTTTGAGTTTTTTTGGCATGATCCTGATGAATTATTTGTTACATTCTTTTAAATATTCATTGGCTTCTTCCAATCCAAGCTGAGTTGCCTGTTCCCAATCCAGGCATGCCTCAGTAAGCATCCCAAGCAACTCATAGGTTAGTCCCCTGTTTAAAAACGACACATTAAAATCGGGATTGATCTCAAGCGATTTGTTATACCATTCAATGGCTGACTCGTAATCGCCGGCTTTTGCCAGTACATTTCCCATATTACATAATACCGACGGAGACTCCGGGTTGAGTTCATAGGCTTTCTTAAAATCAGATTCAGCCTCCTCAAGATTACCAAGAATATACCTCGCACCTCCCCTGTTATTATAAGGAAGAAAGTTTGTAGAATCAACATTTATGGCAACTGTATAATCTTGCTCGGCTCCCTGGAAATCTCCAAGCTTTTTCTTGGTTGTTCCCATATTTATATAGGCCATCAGCAAATTATTATCATAATTAATGGCAAGTCTGTAATCGTATATGGCACCCTGGTAATCACCAAGCATTCTTTTTGCTGTACCTCTGTCATGATAAGCTTTTGCATAATCAGCTTTACGCTCAATTGCCATGCTAAAATCAGCGATGGCATCATTATACTGATGAGCAAGTAACTTCATTAATCCCCGATAATAAAATGCATGTGGAAGTGTATAGTGATTTCTAATAGCCATATCGAAATCGGAAGCTGTTACACTTGAAGTATCCTGTGTAAATTTCACATAAGCATTATAAAACAGAGCTTCCCCATTATTAGGTTCAAAACTTAAAACTTCCTGAAATTCAGAAAGAGCATCATTCTTTCTCTCTTTTACATAGTATATTTTTCCTCTTTCAATGTAGGCTTCAGCAAAATTTGGCTGCAACCTGATTGTACTGTCGAGATAAAACAGAGCTCCATAATAATCTTGCGCATGAACTGCCGCCACAGCATTATTATATAATCTTTCTGCTATTCTACGGTTACGATAATTCATGTAATCGAATTCACCCTGTTGAGCAAACAAAGTCAAAGAAATGCAGAATAAGAATGTAAACAGGTACCCTTTTTTGATCATTGGTTAGTATTTTATAGCAGTATACTGGAAAAATCTTGATTTTGTTATATATACAATATAATTTTATTAAAAATAAAAAAATAAATTAATTTAGAGGGGAATTTATTCACATGCTTACAAAATGAAAACCGATCTTACGTATTTAAAAAATATGTCAGCAGGCAATAAAGACCTGGTAATCGAGATGATCAATATTTTTAAAACCCAGGTTGAAGAATTTGTTACAGGGATGAATGATTTCTATAATAATAAAGAATATGAACAGTTGGGAAGACTTGCCCACAAAGCAAAATCTTCAATTTCAATCATGGGGCTTACAGAACTTGCAGTTGAGCTAAAATCTTTTGAAACGCTCGCCAAAACAGGTGAAGAGGTCGAAAAGTATCCTGCGTTTATTAAAAATTTTAAAGAAGTGACAAAGGAGGCAGTTGAAGAGTTGGATGAAGTTGTCAGAAATATTGATATATATATATAAATTTTGTCTCTTATGCTTAAGACAGAAAAAATAAACAATGTTATTGTAGTTAAATTTAATGATGTTGACCGTTTTAATGCATTAATTGTAGAGCCCGTAAAAGAACAGTTGAAAAGTTTTTTTAATAAGCCTGACACAAAACTTGCACTTGATCTGGAAGGTATAAAATTTATTGATAGCTCAGGTTTTGGAGTTTTTTTATCCATCATGAAAACTGCCAATAGCAACCACGGACAATTTAAAATTTGTAACATTAAGAAGGAGGTATTGGAACTTTTTAAGCTTCTGCAATTGCACAATGTGTTTGATCTTTATGAAACACAAAGTGAATGTTTGAATAGCTTTAATTGATCTGCACTACAATGAAATGTCCGACATTTTTCGCTTGAGCGTGAAAAATGTGTATTTTTTTGTCAATCCGTTAAGATCTTTAATTTCTCAGGATAATCGTGTTATCTTCACAATCTACAATTACGGCTTTATCCTTTGAGATCGTATTTGCAAGTATTTCCTTTGACAATTTATTCAGAAGTTCTCTTTGAATAATTCTTTTTATTGGCCTGGCTCCAAATAGAGGATCAAATCCTTCTTTGCTAATAAGGTCAATTGCATCTTCTGTAATTTCAATTTTGACATGAATTTTTTCAAGTTTTCGTTGAACATGTTTTACTTGAAGCCTTACAATGTCTTTTACTTCTTCAGAGTTTAAAGGAGTAAACATAATGAGTTCATCCACCCTGTTTAAAAATTCGGGACGTATTGTTTTTCGCATCAATTCAAAAACTTGCCTTTTCAAATCCTCATGCAATTCCTCTCTATTATCGGCGGCACCATTAAGCTTTTCCTGAATAATGTGCGACCCGATATTGGAAGTCATAATGATAATGGTATTTTTAAAATTTACAACCCTGCCTTTATTGTCTGTCAAACGTCCGTCATCCAATACCTGGAGCAAGATATTAAATACATCGGGGTGTGCCTTTTCTATTTCATCCAACAGCATTACTGAATAGGGTTTTCTTCTGACTGATTCCGTTAACTGGCCACCTTCATCATACCCCACATATCCGGGAGGAGCGCCAATCAAACGCGATACTGAATGACGCTCCTGATATTCCGACATGTCAATTCGTGTCATAAGGTTTTCATCATTGAACAATACTTCTGCAAGTGCTTTTGCCAGTTCTGTCTTACCCACACCGGTAGTACCCAAAAATATGAATGATCCGATGGGTCTCGATTCATCCTGAAGCCCTGCCCTGCTTCTTCTCACAGCATCAGCAACTGCCCTTATAGCTTCGTCTTGTCCCACAACTCGTTTGTGCAGTTCCTTTTCCAGGTTTAGTAGTTTTGTTTTTTCTGCTTCAAGCATTTTACTGACAGGTATGCCAGTCCAGCGTGAAACAATTTCGGCAATATCTTCCGAAGTAACTTCTTCTTTGATCATTATCTGATCATGCTGCTTTTCCTCCAGTTTTTTCTTTAATTTCTCAATATTGTTTTCAGCTTCTTTAATCTTTCCATACCTGATTTCGGCAACTTTGCCATAATCACCTGCCCGTTCTGCCTGATCTGCCTTAATCTTATATTCTTCAATAGCTGCTTTATTCTTCTGAATGTTCTCTACAAGGTCTTTCTCAGCTTTCCATTTTGCCCTCATTTTATCTCTTTCTTCACTTAAATCAGCAATCTCTCTCGCGATCTCTTCGATCTGTTTATTGTTTCCTTCCCGTTTTAAAGCCTCTCTTTCGATTTCAATTTGTTTGATTTTTCTCTCGATTTCATCTATCTCCTGGGGAAGTGAATTCATTTCGATCCTCAATTTGGATGCAGCCTCGTCAATCAGGTCAATTGCTTTATCAGGCAAAAATCTCTCCGTAATGTATCTTGATGAAAGTTCAACTGCTGCAATAATAGCTTCATCTTTGATCCTCACTTTATGGTGTGTTTCATATCTTTCTTTTAAACCCCTGAGAATTGAAATAGCACTCATAGTATCCGGTTCCTGCACATTCACTATCTGAAACCTTCTCTCGAGAGCTTTATCCTTCTCAAAATATTTCTGATATTCTCCCAGTGTTGTAGCACCAATAGCTCTTAATTCGCCTTTCGCCAGTGCGGGTTTTAAAATATTTGCCGCATCCATTGCTCCTTCAGATTTACCTGCTCCCACAAGTGTATGTATCTCATCGATAAAAAGAATAATTTCACCATCGGAATGAATTACTTCTTTAACGACAGCTTTAAGTCTTTCTTCGAATTCACCCTTATATTTGGCCCCTGCGATCAAAGCCCCCATGTCTAATGAAAATACTTGTTTTGATTTCAGGTTTTCCGGCACATCTCCCGATACAATACGATGAGCAAGTCCTTCTGCAATGGCCGTTTTCCCAACTCCGGGTTCTCCGATCAGAACCGGATTGTTCTTTGTGCGTCGAGAAAGAATTTGCAAAATCCTTCGTATTTCCTCATCACGACCAATGACCGGATCCAGTTTCCCTTTGCGTGCACTGTCATTCAGATCAATTGCATATTTCTGCAGAGCATTATACGAATCCTCGGCAGAAGATGAATTTGCCGAAGCATTTTGTCTTAATTCGTCAATTGCTTTTTCAACTTCAGCTTTTGTAAGCCCGTTGTCTTTCAACAATTGTGAAATATCATCACCCACCGAAAGCAAACCTGATAAAATATTCTCCACTGAAACATATTGATCTCCTTTTTTCTTGCTCAGGTTTATTGCATTTTGCAATGCTTTTGAAGCATTCGAAGAGAGGAATTGTTCCCCGCCCTCAACTTTAGTATAGCCATCAAGAATTTTATCCAATACCTGATCAATGGCCATCTTATTAGCTCCAATTTTGCTGAAAATGAAATCGGCGACACTGTTTCCCTTTAGTAACAAAGCCTTTAAGATATGACCTGTTTCCACAGATTGATTTCCTTTTTCCTGTGCTATCAGGAATCCTTCCTGAATAACCTCCTGCGATTTTATTGTAAAATTGTTTAAGTTCATACTGCATAATTCTTATCTGATTGTTCTCAGATCAAAATCTTAGCCAAAATCATAATATGTCATAACGTCATGATAAACAGCAATTTAAGTGACATTTTGACGGTTAACCATGGAAGCAGCCAGAAGAAAGCATAATGACTTCCATAGCTTTCATTATAATACTATGAACTCATCCGGTTGAATATTATTTCAACAGGGAAGAAAGTATTACCTGGATAATCGTTGAATAAAATAATCTGAAATTAAACCGGCAAGGTGAATCCTGTCACTGCCAGTTACATTGTGCTCATGTGCAGGATATACAAAATAATCTACAAATTTATCGGATTGAATGCATGCCTGCAGGAACATCATGGTATGCTGCCAGACAACCACAGGATCCTGCGTTCCATGAATAATTAAAAGATCTCCCTGCAAGTTGCCAGCATAAGCTGTAAGATCTGTTACTTTATAGCCTTCGGGATTTTCTGAGGGAGTATCCATATAACGCTCTGTATACATGATTTCATATAACTCCCAGTCAATTACAGGTCCTCCGGCAACACCAACTTTGAAGATCTCGGGATACTTTAACATTAGAAATACAGTCATATAACCACCAAAACTCCAGCCATGCACTCCTATCCGATTTGTATCGACAAAAGGCAATGATCTCAAAAAATCAATACCAATCATCTGATCGGCAAGCTGAGGAATACCCAATTGTCTGTAAACAACATCTTCAAAATCCCGTCCTCTGTTCCATGACCCGCGACTATCCAAAGTAAAAGAAACAAATCCCTTTTGTGCCATATACTGCTGAAAATATTCAATCCTGTCCATCCATGAATTTGTAAGTAACTGAACATGCGGGCCCCCATATACATAAAGAAGTACAGGGTATTGATACTCTGTTTGAAAATCAACGGGCCTGATCAGACGATAGAATAGGTCCGTACTATCATCTGCTGCCTTCAGAGTACCTCTTTCAATCTCCCCCAGCTTGAAATCTCTCACGGGATTATCAGACTTCAACAATTCCTGAACTGTTTCTCCGGTATTTGAACATATTGAAATTTTATTTGGTATTTCATAACTGGAAAATCTGTCAATGAAATATGTCATTTCGGTATTAAAAATGACATCATGCGTACCTTGACCCCTGGTAAGCCTGGTAAGTTTACGATTGTCTCTGTCCAGCCTGTAACAGTGACTTTCGAGAGGAGAAGCTTCAGAAGCCATAAAATAAATGTAGTTCTCGCCGGAATCGAAACCCAGAAATTCAGTGACCTCCCAGTTCCCGTTTGTCACTTTTTTCAAAGCTGCATTTTTTGTATCATAATAATAGAGGTGATTGTAACCATCTCTGCTGCTCTGGTAGTAAAAGTCGCCAGGCGTCCGTCTTGAAAAAAATATTGAATGTTGAGGTTCAACATAACGCTTATCTGTTTCGGTAAAGAATTCCTTAAGCATTTGACCTGTCAGCACATCATAACTTTTTAAAACCATTGTATCCTGTCCTCTGTTCAAATGTTGAATATAAATTGCACTTTCATCAGGAGTCCAGCTGAGATTTGTAAGGTATTGTTCAGGACCGCCCTTTGTTATCAACTTTGAAAGAGATTGTTTTTCAATTGAATAAATCCATATTTCTGTTTTTTCACTTTTTAACCCTGCCATCGGATACCGAATATATTCCGCTGTAGCTATTCTGGCAGTAAAATCAATAAGCGGATATTTAGTTACCTGAGTCTCATCCCTCCTGTAAAATGCAAAATAATGTCCTTGTGGCGACCAGAAAATCCCTTTGTTCATGCCAAATTCGTTTCTATATACAATTTCACCATTTGATACTCCGTCAATTGTATCATATGTAACCTGAACAAGACTGTCTTTATACTGAAGCCAAATATTATTTCCCAAAGTATAACATACATATTCACCATCCGGACTTAAGGTTATATTCTCAGAGTTTGAAGGAAGTATAAATAGTATATCCAGATCCCTTTTACCCAGATCAAATACATACAAACAATTCTGAATTGAAAATTGAAATTTATTCTTCGGGAGAATTTCAATTGACGGAAACTCACTTATAATATCCTGATCGTGTTGTTTAAAGATTTCGTTCAACACGTTAATATCCAGGACTGATTTCTTATCAGGATTAATGATTTCCATTTCAAACAGACTATCTCCCCTTGAAAAAACAACATTCCCTGAATAGTCATTCCACTGAAGGTTTTCAAGATCATCCGGTTTTAGATAAGTTAATCTGCCAGCCTCTATATCTTCAATTGTAAAGTATTGATTGTAAGCGGTAAAGCTAATAAACAGGAAGAGTACTAACCAAAACAAAAGCTTTTTCATCAGAATTACTATTAGAAAAACAAAATATGAGACAAATAAAAGCTTTTTGGATATGAAAGACAAATGTCTAGCAAGGCGTAACTATAATGATTCGATTGCGTAGAATTCGAAGCATACAGCTTAACATAAAAGTATTAACTCATTTAAAATGAGTGAACAGATCTTACAAGCGTTAATGGAGCTGTTCGCAATTATTGCGAGGCCCGAAGAACAAACTATCGACGGCAGCGACAGGAGAACTGTTGTTGAGTCTTATTTAGGTCGTATCCTGAATCAGGAACTCGTTGAGGGATATCTTGCCATTTTCGATAAATTCTTTGCACGTCATCAAAGTCTGGTAAATTCAAGAGGAGCTAAAAGAATCGGGCCTGATTCGGTAAAAATCCTGAGAATATGTGATCAGATCAATAAAGAACTTACTCAGAAACAAAAATTAATTGTTGTTATCCATCTTTTTGAGTTTGCCGATTCAGATGAAGCAGAAATTTCAAAACAAGAATTTGAATTTATACAAACAGTAGCTGATTCCTTTAATGTCGATACCCATGAACATGATCTGATCAGAGATTTTACCATCAAACAATCCGGCAATGCCCCTCAATCCGAAAATATATTAATCATTCATGATGAACAACAGGAAGAAGACGAAGCAACGGTTAGCAAGCACTTAATATCCAAACATTTTAAAGGTGAGCTCTGGTTGATGAAGGCTTCTTCCGCCAATCTTTATTTCATCAGGTACCTGGGCAAGCATGAATTGTATCTGAATGGTCAGCTTCTTCAGCCCTATAAAGTATTTGTATTTAATTCCGGCTCATCGATTCGGGATCATAACATCAAACCGATCTATTACAGTGATATTGTCACTTTATTCCATGTCGGTCAGCAGGAGTCCAAAATTTCGTTTGCAGTAAACAACATATGCTTCAGATTTAAAAATGGCAATATGGGCCTGCAATCCATGAGCTTTATCAAGGATTCCGGGCGATTGGTGGGTATTATGGGAGCCAGCGGGGCCGGCAAATCAACACTGCTGAACGTACTCAACGGTACTGAAAATCCTACCTCAGGTACTATTACCGTTAACGGAATTAATATCCATTCGGAAAAAAATAAAATAGAAGGATTAATTGGTTTTGTATCTCAGGATGATTTGCTAATTGAAGAACTTACTGTTTTTCAGAACCTGTATTACAATGCCAAACTTTGTTTCAGCAATTACAAAAAAGAAAAAGTCATTGCAACTGTTGATAAAATGCTGCAAAGCTTAGGCCTGTATGAGATTAAGGATGTGCAGGTTGGTACTCCGTTGAATAAAATGATCAGCGGCGGACAGAGAAAACGACTAAACATAGCCCTTGAATTGATCCGAGAACCTGCCGTTCTGTTTCTTGATGAACCTACTTCCGGATTGTCTTCACGCGATTCTGAAAACATTATGGACCTTTTGAAGGAATTGTCGCTGAAAGGCAAGCTCGTTTTTGTAGTAATTCACCAGCCATCATCAGACATTTTTAAAATGTTTGACGAATTGTTGATTCTTGATACAGGTGGTTATCTTATTTATGACGGAGATCCTATTGATTCTATTGTATACTTTAAATCAAAAATTCATTATGCCAATTACAATGAAAGTGAATGCAACGTATGCGGTAATGTAAATCCTGAACAGATCTTCAATATTGTTGAGTCAAATATACTTGATGAATATGGAAAATTCACTCAACGCAGAAAAATTTCTCCAAAGGAATGGAATAAGCATTTCATTGAACATGCAAAAACACAAAAAAATGAGTCGGAATCAATAAGTGAATTACCAAATATTTCTTTCAAAATTCCAAATAAGATAAGACAATTTATTGTTTTTGTTAAACGAGATGTGCTCGCAAAGCTGGCCAATACACAATATTTGATCATAAACTTCCTTGAAGCGCCCCTGCTGGCTTTTATCCTGTCTTTCATTATTAAGTACTACAATGAGAGCGAATTGAATGAGCTTGGCTATACTCTTCTCGGAAACAGCAATTTGCCGGTATATATTTTCATGTCTGTTATTGTAGCAATATTTATGGGATTGACCATTAGTGCAGAAGAAATTATCAAAGACAGAAAAATATTAAAACGTGAAGCATTTTTAAATTTAAGCTGGTCCAGCTATCTGATCTCAAAAATATCAGTTCTCCTTGTTTTGTCTGCAATTCAGGCTGCTCTCTTTGTAATTGTGGGCAACTCGATCATGGAAATAAAAGGTATGTATTTTCATTACTGGATCATATTATTCAGCTGCTGGGTAAGCGCAAATCTAATGGGATTGATGATTTCCGACAGCTTTAAGACTGTTGTTACAATTTATATATTGATACCATTCCTGGTTATTCCGCAAATTATACTCAGTGGAGTAATCGTAAAATATGAAAAACTAAATCCAACGATTTCATCACCCAATAAAATTCCTTTGTACGGTGAGATCATGACAGCCAGATGGGGTTATGAGGCTTTAGCCGTGCATCAATTCACTGAAAATGAATACATGCATCAGTTTTATCCATTAAATAAAATAATGAGTATAGCTGAATATAAGAAATACTATTGGGTAAAAAATCTTGAGAATAAAATTGATTATATAATCAAATATCTTAATAAGGAAGGAGAACAGAACAAGATTGAAAATTATCTTCGCTTGTTGAGAAATGAAATCGGAGATGAACTCATGGCCAATGACAGAATTGAATTTGATTATCTGGACAAGCTATATTTTAATGAGATCGATGCTAAAATATTAAATGAAACAAGAGATTACATTCGAAAAGTGAACAGGTTTTATATAAAAATATACAACAGAGCCTGTGACAGAAGAGACAAAATCATTCGGTCGTACCAGAAATCGCCTGAAAATAAAGAAAAATTCATTCAACAGAAACGAGATCATTATAACGACAGGCTTGCTGAATTTGTTGAGAACAGTAAT
>CAZWFM010000011.1:0-12660 GCA_964633185.1 uncultured Bacteroidales bacterium
TATTGAATCAACTCATCCAGAAAAATATGTATCCCCTGATTGCTCCCCCTGAGTTTAATACAGACAGCAAGTATATTCCCGAGGATTTTCAACTTTTCATGAGTTCCCCTTCGGGTGGGGAGATCCGGTATACTTTCAATGGCACAGATCCGGGATTTTACACCCCTGGTACAATAGGAGGTCTGTTCATATACGATGGCAGTGTCCTCCCGTTTGTAAGCGATACGATTACCATCCGGGCCCGGGTCATTGACGAAAATATGTGGTCAAAACTGGTTACCCGGCAATTTATTATCGGAGAAGATCCATCAATAAACAATCCTTCCATGACGGCAAACCGGGCCACAGCTTTTCAGGTCTTTCCAAATCCTGCCAGGGAAGGCGTAAACATAAAGTATGCACTTAGCCAAAACTCAACTATCAGGTTAAGCTTATATACACTAACGGGTGAGCAGATTGCCAATCTGGAAGAAGGTTTAAAACAGGCAGGCGAAAATCAGGTATACTGGCCGGCAGGTGATCTTCCTTCCGGAGTATACCTGTGTGTACTGGAAAATCTTAGCGAAGGTCAGCACTACCTGTTGCGTATAATTATTGAGTAATTCTGTTCCGGAAAAATGTGGAAAAAACCGGTTAAGCCGGATTTTTCTTTATTCTTTTCAAGCTACGATTGAATGAGTTTTTGATTTCCTGTATATTTTTTATATAGTATTATCCCGTTATTGGTTGAATTTTATGTTCGGGAACAATAATTTCATCATCCGGATTGCCTGATACCATTAAAAATAGCTGTAATTGTTAAGTAATATCATATTTTGGTAACCTGAGAGTACTTATTTTTGATTAAAACAGTTAAAATAAAAAGCAATGATAATCGGTATACCCAAAGAAATAATGCATGGAGAAAGGCGTGTATCAGCAATTCCCGAAACAGTAAAAAATATGGTCGATAGCGGAGCAAAAGTTCTGTTCCAGAAAGGAGCCGGTGTAGGTTCACATCATAACGATGAGGAATATAAAGAGGCCGGAGCTATGATCGTTTCAGATGTGGAAGAGATTTTTACACAGGCTGAAGTAATCTTAAAAGTTAAAGAACCCCAGTTTAATAAGGAAAAAAACAAACATGAGCTGGACATGATGCATGAAGGACAATATCTGATATCTTTTCTTCATCCGGCATCTCCTGCAAATCATCAGGTGGTGAAGAATATGGCAGAGAAAGGGATCATTGGCCTAACACTGGATGGCATTCCGCGCATCAGCCGTGCTCAGTCTATGGATGCTTTGTCGTCGATGAGCACCTGTGCAGGATATAAGGGCATGATCATGGGAATTAATGACATCAGTAAATTTATGCCTTTTGTTACAAGTGCGGTAGGGAGGTTACAACCTGCAACAGTTTTTATAATCGGAACGGGTGTTGCAGGACTTCGCGCCCTGGCAACGGCCAAAGGATTGGGAGCAACAGTATATTCGGCGGATATCCGGCCGGAAGCGAATAACAATGCCAGATCACTGGGTGCTATTATTATTGAAACCGGCGTTCCTCATGAGATAGCAGTAAGTTCTGATGGAAAACATGCCAACCAGTTGCCTGAAAAATGGTTGGCTGTGGAACACGACAACTTCAAAGACATGATTTCAAAAGCGGATATCGTATTTTGTTCTGCATTGATCCACGGGAAAGTGGCGCCTGTTTTAATTACGGAAGAGATGGTAAAGATGATGCAACCGGGGAGTTGCGTTGTCGATATTTCCATAGACCAGGGGGGAAATTGTGCAATTACAACCATGGGAGCCATTGATGTGAAACACGGTGTAATTATTCAGGGGATCAATAATATTCCGGGGATGTTGGCAACAAGTTCAACCATTATGTTTTCAAAAAACATCTACAATCTTTTAACGTATTTGACAAAAGATGGTAAAATAAACCTGGATTTGTCGGATGAAATCATATCTTCGATCCTGGTCACGAAAGATGGTGAAATACGACATGAAGGCACCCTGGAAGCTATGGGATTGAAATAAAGGGGTGCTGCTTCTGTGCCCGTCTTAAGAATACAAACAGCAATGGACGTAATTCAATATATTTTAATAGGGGTTTTTGTGGTTGCGACTGTTGTCGGATATTTACTGATACATAATGTCCCCAGTCGTTTGCATACACCATTGATGTCAGGAATGAACGCTCTGTCTGGTGTAACGATCCTGGGGGCATTGCTCGCCACTGCAACTGCGCTCAGCAGCAACAATCCGGTTGTCGGATATGTTTTTGGCAGCCTGGCCATTGTATTGGCAATGATCAATGTGGCAGGCGGTTTTTCCGTAACCAACCGCATGCTGAAAATGTTCGGACGAAAGAAAGAAAACAATGAATAGCAGTATAGTATTAAGCTTCTCTACTGCTCACATATTAACAGATGCTGTGTATTACAGTTTATGTGGAATACTGGCAATAGCAGTTCTGCTGGGCATTCATCTGATGAGCAAAGTGGAAAAAGCCCATCTTGGGAATAAGATCAGTGCGTTGGCCATTGCTTTAAGTATTGTCATCACCCTTATTAAAAAGGACATTTTACCCGTCTGGCTTATTTATCCGGCTATGGCTGTGGGATTGATCATCGGATTACTACTGGCCAAAAGAGTTCGCATGATCGAAATGCCGCAGTTGGTCGCCCTGCTTAACGGGATCGGAGGAGCGGCATCAGCAATCGTAGCATCGTTTGCGTTTCTTTCTTTATACCATAGTGATGAGGTATTTGGAAAAACCACGGCATCACTGGCCATCGTGATAGGGACAATTACCTTGTTTGGCAGTTTGGTAGCAGCGGGGAAACTGCACAAAGTATTTCCACAAAAACCTGTAATTCTCCCGTTGCATCAACTGGCTGCCGTCATTCTGGTATTCCTTTTGCTGGCACTGGTTTTTTTAGGTGGCTTTTTCAGCCTTGCTCCGTCATCGGTATTGCTGGCAGCTATGATCATTTTAGCGGCAGCCTTCGGATTGATTTTCTCGGTTCGCGTGGGTGGGGCGGATATGCCCATCACCATTTCATTATTGAACAGCCTCAGCGGCGTTGCTGCTGCTATAGCGGGTTTTGCGGTAACAGACATACTGCTTGTTTCGGTAGGAGGGATTGTTGGTGCGTCGGGCTTGTTCCTGACACAAATTATGTGCAGGGCGATGAACCGGAAACTGGCCGACATATTGCTTGGCAAGACAGCATTGCAGGAAAACAAAACTAAAAAACAAGAAGAAGTTAAGGAAGAGCAGACAGGAGAAGAAACCGAACCTGTTGATCCGGTATCGGTTATTAAAAATGCAAAAAGGATCATCATTGTTCCCGGGTATGGAATGGCAGTGGCGCAGGCCCAGCACCTGGTGAAAAAACTGGCTGACAGGCTGGTTGAAAATGGTGCGGTTGTCAAATACGCCATTCATCCGGTAGCAGGACGTATGCCGGGCCACATGGATGTGCTGCTGATCGAGGCAGGTATAGCTTTTAATGATGTATATGAAATGGATTCAATAAATGATGAATTCAAAGAAGCGGACCTTACCATTGTTGTCGGGGCAAATGATGTGTTAAATCCCGCGGCCCGCAATGCCGAAGGAACACCAATTTACGGGATGCCCATTTTGAATGTGGACCAGTGCAAAAATATAGTGATCTTTAATTACGACCTGCAGCCGGGGTATTCGGGAGTTGAAAACCCCATCTATGCCAGGAAAGAGGAGCTCTGGGTCATTCAGGGAAATGCATCCGATACGTTGGCGGAAGTTCTGGATAAGTTATAGGTAAACGGAACACTTTTTGCATGCTAAGCTTAATAAGAGAATTAAGTACTTTTTATGAATAATAATAGCCGGAATCATGAGTAAAATAACAACATCAGAAAAACGAACTGAACTATTCAGACATATGTATAAAATATCCGGAGTTTTAATCCTGCTTGCTCTATTTGCTTCAGCCTCTGCCCAGAAAGTCTATTCAGTGAATTATCCGAATCAGGCAGATGTCAAAGTATTTGTCGTCGAATATGAAAACCAGGCCGATTTAAAAGTTTTTAAAGTTGATTACCCTAACCAGGCAGGAGACAATGATGGCAAGTGGTTCTTTGCCGATTATGAGAATCAGGCAAAAAAGAAGATCTATTTTGTTGACTATGAGAATCAAGCCGATTTAAAGATCTTTTTTGTTGAATATCCAAACCAGGCAGGGTGGAGAAATAAAAATAAGATGCATTGGATGTATTGATTGCACTGCTCACGTGCGGTTTCATTAACGCGGATGTAATTTATGTCACAACGTTAGCAAACTACAGGTGAGAAACTGAGCGCATTAATTCTCCCAAATGCAGTTAATGTCTTAATTTTAAAATGATTAATAAAAATCATAGGTTTGTATAAAGGTGTGATAGATACAATGCCGACTTTTACTTACCACATGAATATTGGGAGTGCAAATGATTGGAAATTCATAAAACAAATTGTTGTTATAAATAAATTAGCGTGCATCAGACAGACATTGTTTTGAGAAAAATAAAACATAATATTAAGAAACAGAATAGTAATTATCATGAGAAAACAAATTTATTTGACAGCAATCCTAATTGCAATTGTCTTTAAAACAGGATTTGGACAAGCATCCAGACCCTTTCCTCAGAATGTGGATTATTCATTTGGCTTTAAACCGAATACAATTACTTATCAAGAGGCCCAAAACACATACAACAAATGGAAAGAACTGCTCCTTGTTGAATGTAATGATGATTATCGTGTAACATGCGAAAGCCAGGATGAAACAAGAGTGGAAGCAGTTGGCTTTGGTATGCTTTTAACTGCATATTTCGCGGAAAAGGATGAATTTGACGGGTTGTACAATTTTTATAAACTAAAACGGACAAAAATTGCCAACAACATGATGGCATGGAATGTAAGCTGCGATGGAATTAATGATCCGGGAAGTGCCACCGATGGAGATATTGATGTTGCCTTTGCATTAATTGTAGCATACAATCAATGGGGAGGAGATTACATGGAAGAAGCTGAAGCTGTGATACAGGTTATCAAAAATAGTGTTGTAACAAAATGTGACAGTCTGTTAGTGCTTGCCCCGGGTTATTCAAAGGAGTCTGAAATAGGACCTGTGTGGGGAGGATGTGACTTAACAGATATTCAGTATTATACACCGGCATTTTTCAGGATGTTTGCTGAAGTAAGTGGTGATAATGACTGGAATAAACTGGCAGATGATACATATACTATTTTAAATGCAGCAGCTCATCCGGAAACAGGTCTGGTACCCGACTGGCAATCAGTAAGCGGGACTCCCGGCGGAAATTCTGATCGTTATTCCTTCTTCCGTTATGATGCCTGCCGTGTTCCCTGGCGCATGGCTTTGGATTATTTGTGGAATGGAAATACACTCGCCAGGGAGTGGTGTATAAAAGTATCTGATTGGGCAAACAACATTGGGCCTGCCAATATTCAGGATGGATATAATCTTGATGGTACCGAAAATAATCAAGGTTATCACAATAGCGCATTTGTTGGTGGATTCGCTGTTTCGGCCATGTGTAATAGTCAGGCAATTGCAGATGCTTTCGGAACGGAAATGACCAGCAGCCAATTAAACGACACACATTGGTTTACTGTCAGCACACGCTCACTTTATTTATTGTCCATAACCGGAAATTTCTGGCAACCTGTTGTTTCAGGCAAATAATTTATAGTCTTTTGAATCTATTAATCAATACAACGGTTTAATACAGATAACAACATATGCTCATGCGCAATATAAAAAACTCAGGGTGAAGCGGCCTGCGAAAGAACTACTACTTCTTTTTTATTTTTATATGAAAATTAACAAAGGGAGTAATGATATATAAGTTAAATTTTTTACAAACAGCTTTAAAGATCATAACATTACATACTTTCTTTCTATCTGCTCTTATGGCAGCTGGGATGATCCTGTCAAACTGCAAAAAAGTAAAAAATCAGATATTTTTTGGTTTATTCATGGCATTCAGCTTGATCATCCTGTACTTCTTCCTATACGAATCAAATCATATTAAAACCTATTCCTACCTTTCAGTTTCATGCTTGTCAGGAATATTTTTAATTGGTCCTATGGTATATTTCCTGACGCAATATTCGCTTGATAAGAACTTCAGATTTACCTTTCATGAGATCCTTCATATACTGCCTGTTGTAACATCATTGTTTGCCGGATTAATTTTCGTAAGGATTGGTGGTCATGAAGACCTGCCTGTTTATTGTAATTTTTTTGAGAACAGGCTGATCCTGATCCTGGGTTTTCTGGGTGATTGCAGTTTTACGATTTATCTTGTGCTATCAGGAAAAAAGTTAATTGCAAAATATCTGTGGAATTTGAATACATTGAAAAATGAACCTGCGGCGTTGGCAAGTATGGTCATTTTCGATTTTTTTTTGCTTGCGGCGATAACAGACATAGTTACCCTGGTAACAGGGAATTACTTGTTTATGCAGTTATCTATTTTACTGGTGTCCGTAAGTGTAATTGTCCTTTTTATTTTAAACCTTGTATATCCGAACTTTGAAAAAGTAATTGGTGATATAGTGGAAAAGGAGAACCAAAAGAGATCTTATTTATCAAACATTGATCGCGATAAACTAAAGAATACATTGCATGAATTAATATATACAAAGGAAATTTATAAAGATGAACAATTAAATCTTGAAAAGCTGGCTTCGCATGTTAACGTGAGTATACATCAATTGTCGGAATTCATTAATACACATTACCATAAAAATTATTCATTATTTATAAATGAATTCAGGATAAGTAAAGCACAAAAGCTATTACTCGAAAAGCCCTGTTTTACGATTTTAGCTGTAGCAAACGAAGTTGGTTTTAAATCAAAGTCATCGTTCAATGAAGCTTTTTTGAAGATTACCGGAATCACTCCTTCTCAATTCAGGAAAGATCACCAACAAACTTGTCCGGATTTATAATCCCGGTCGATTAGCCCCTCCATCTATACTAATTTAGCAGCAAATTATTCATTAAACAATGGAGGAAAATAAAATGAAATTAAATATTAAGGCAATGACTTTGACTTTTGCCATTATATGGGGCGTAGGTTTGTTTTTGCTTACCTGGTGGATTATTTTATTTGATGGCCCCGGTACAGCCCCCAATTTAGTGTCTAAGATTTACCGCGGCTATACAATTACTCCTCTTGGAAGTTGTATTGGATTTTTATGGGCTTTTGTTGATGGTGCATTTGGCGGAGCCTGTATAGCCTGGATATACAATAGTCTTGTCGGTAATAACAATAAATAATTAAATGAAAACACGTCAGCATATTTTACTTGCTGCCATATGCATTTCAGTTTGGGCGGGATTCTATATTTTAGGTTTACCTTACAATTATTTTCAGGATTTCAGCAATGAATCGATGCTTTTGCTTTTATTAAGTACTTTATTGGGTATTGTTCCTGTAATTGCCATAATTGTACTTTCATTTTTAAATGGCACCTTTCTTAAAGCTTCGGTATGGTTTGCCTTCTATGCATCTTTGCCGTTGTTTATTCTTGATTATATTTTTGCAGGGATCATAGATGGTGAAGGCCTGCATTTCCTCGTATCGCACTGGTACCTTACTTTAGGGTATTTTGCCGTATGGATAGAATTACCACTTATAGGTAAATCGCTTGAAAGGCTTTCACTAAAGATCATAAACCAAAATATTTAGCATTGAAAGCTTGATACAGGATAAAAGTTCCCTGTCTGTCCGGAAGGGATTTACTTTGTAAACATGGTTGGTAAAAATAAAAGTATTACAAAAAAAATTATTTTAAATAACGTGAGTTCGATATAAGGATCGATAATACATTTATTGATTTATAGTTATTTATATGAGTAGACTTTGTGTTTCTTCGAGTTTTGGAGTCTTCGTGGCTAAAATATTATGATTAAAAAATGCCACAAAGTCACCAAAACACAAAGAACTCACTAAGAAACTTTTTTAAATAATTGATACTTAAGGTTTTTTATTTCGAACTCATGTTGAATAAGTAACTTCCTTCAACAGCAAATATAAATCATTGCTATTTTGTGGGTGTACTATTATTCTGTTCACTATTTTATGTATCTTGTATTATGATATTCATGTACTGACCCGGGAACTGTATATATTTTCAGGCCTTTGGCGGTTATCGGATCGGGGCAAAACAGAAACATCCAAACTATGAAACAGCATACTATAAAATGGATAATAGTAATAAGTCTGTTTATTTTTACAGGCTTTGCATACTCTCAAACCTCCCGGGGAAGAGTTCAGATCCAGGATGGTACCCTGGTAACCGACAGGGGAACCTTATTGCGTGGTGCCTACACCTCAACAGATATGTGGAATTCTGCTCCCCTGCGCGAAGATGTTTCATTGCTTAAAACATACGGACTGAACTGTATTCATTTATACGGTGAATGCCCTGAATTGCAAACACCGGGAGAACAGGTAGAACTGATAGACAGTGTTGTGAATATGGCTGAAAAAGATTCGTTGTATGTGATCCTGACCATTGGAGGATGTAACCTGAATGGTCAGTACGACTCTGCATTTGTAATGGATTTCTGGGAATTCTATGCCCAGCGGTATGCAGATAAGGAACATTTGATCTTTGAGATTGTAAACGAACCCGAATGGGAAGCTCCTTTCGATTCCAATTTGATTGTTGTGGAAAGGGCAGCTTATGATCTCATTCGTTCTCATGCTCCTGAAACGCATATACTGTTTATGAGTTATGCACATCCTTACAACGATACAAGTATCGTTCAAGATTGCAAAAAACTGGGAGAAGGAGTTGACTGGACCAATGCGTCTGTTGCGTGTCATGGATATGGAATTGCATCGGAAGACTTCAGGAGTTTTTTCAGGACAATACAGGATTCAGGTTATGCCATTACTTTGACCGAGCCTGAATCCATTGAAAACACCTATGTGAATTTGGCTACCACAAGAGTGTTTGAAGACGAATTTGTATCGTATGCCCATTTTGTTTCGGTATATAATGTTGTTCATACTCCCGCTACCTACAAGACCCGTGTGGAAGCAAGCGAATTGCGATGGACCCCTGATTTCGGGACCTGGCCTGAGAACCTTACACAAATCAATTATATTGATCCTTACAAGCCCATTGAAGCCGGATTTTATGATGAAGGGTATGGCCTTAAACTTATTTATCCCGAAGCCAGACTTGGTTATATCTCAAATAACGATTATGTTGCTTATTACAACCTGAATTTTGAGGATGTCCCGGATTCACTGCTCCTGGAATGCTCTTCAGAGAATTCCTCGGGCGGCAGTATGCAAATTATCCTGGATTCCCTTGAAGGGCCGGTTGTTGGTCTATTTCCAGTACACTACACCGGGAGCTGGGATACATATAATACATACAGTTGCATTATTACTGCTCCGGTCGAAGGGATACACAGGATCTATTTTATCTTTCAGGCGGATCATCCCTGGGATTTTGTAAACCTGAAAAGTCTGCAGTTCAAAAAAGCCGGTCTAAATTCTGCTGAAGGCAGGGTACACTCTGCCAATGGAGCATTTACCATTTATCCCAATCCCGCCTCTGATCATATCTGCGTGAATGTAGACACAGAAACCTTAGTGGAGATCTGGTCATTGCAGGGAATCCTTCTTCAGAAAAAAATCCTTTCTGTTTGCAACAACAATGTTGCGTTATACAACCTGAGTCCAGGAAACTACGTCATAAAGCTAATAGCCCGAATGAAAGTTATTTCAACTATATTAACCATTCAATAGTTCAAACATGAATCCGATCACAATGAATAACAGTTACTTATTGTATAGAAAAACGGATCACTTTTTGTATTGTAAGCTGAAGAAGAAATTGGAACACTTTTAAATTGGTGATTTTGTAAATTAACCTGTATTATTAATTTCATTTAAGGTTTTAACTTTCATCAATTGATAGGAATGTTCTGATCTCAACACTTTTTTATAAATAATAACAACCGGAATTATGAACAAAGAAACAATATCAGAAAAACTTGCTGAAATATCCGGGCATATATATAGAATATGCGGAGTTTTAGTCCTGCTTGCTCTATTTGCTTCAGCCTCTGCCCCAAAAGTCTATTCTGTAAATTATCCAAATCAGGCAGATGTCAAAGTATTTGTCGTCGATTATGAAAACCAGGCCGATCTGAAGATCTTTTTTGTTGAATATTCAAACCAGGCAGGGTGGAGAAATAAAAACAAGATGCATTTGATGTATTGATCGTAGTGCCAATGGCTTGCACATGTTATTGCCAGTGTGCAGGTATTCTGTGCCACTAAATCAGCAACCTGCAGGCTGGAAACAGAGGAAAACAAAAAAGGATGGCTTAATTTAGCAAACGTAAATGATCCTTCAATACCATAATCTGATTTGGCAGAAGGCTTAAAAAAAGACTTATGATCTCTGAATTCTTTTCACGGAATATATTGATCCTTTTATTTGGATTTCTTTCAATTGCTGCATTTTACGGCAGCATTGTTTTCATGATCAAACCGGATGGCTCTTTTTTTCAAATGGATACTGAAATGATAAAAGGTTCATGGTTTGATGATTTTTTGATCGCCGGCTTAATTTTATTTACATTGTTTGGAATATTCCCAATTCTCATAATAATTTGCATGATTAGAAAACCAGATTGGGAAACACATTATATAACTCTATAAAAATGATTTAATATGATCTTTAAACGAATTAACTGGAAAATGAAGCTGATGTTACTAGCTTTAAGTTTATGTTCAATTTATTCATGTAAACAATCAACTTCCACAAAAATAATGAACCCGTCAGGTTTTGAAATAAAAAGAGGTGTTAATCTTAGTCATTGGTTATCACAGGATTTTGGGTGGGCACCCAAGTATACATATATTAATGAAAATGATATAAGATTTATTGATAGCATTGGATATGATCATGTAAGGATCCCTATTGATGAACAGGAAATGTGGGACGAAAATGGAAAACCAATTCAGGACGCCTTTGATCATTTAATAAATTGTTTGAACTGGTGTGATAAATATGACCTGAGGGCAATTGTTGATTTGCATATTATACGTGCACATCATTTTAATGCCATAAAAGAAGGCGGCAGTAATTTCCTCTGGGAAGATTCTGTTGCACAGGATAATTTTGTTAATCTATGGATTGAACTATCTGAAGTTCTGCACAAGTATCCTAATAATATGGTTGCCTATGAATTGTTAAATGAAGCAGTTGCACCCGAACATGACGACTGGAACAAACTTGTAAACAGGGCAATAGTCGCTGTTCGTGAAAAAGAGCCTGAAAGGGTACTGGTTATTGGCCCCAATATGTGGCAAAAGGCAAATAATCTTCAATACTTAAAATTACCTGAAAAGGATAAAAATATAATTCTAAGTTTTCATACGTATACGCCAATGGCTTTTACACATTATTTAGCAAAATGGACACCTGCGCAACATTATACAGGACCGGTTCATTATCCGGGCCAGATTATAACTAATGAAGATTACAGGAAATATGTGGATACTTCAAATATAGCATTGGTAGATGAAATTTCTGATGCAAAGGAGTATTTTAATAAACAAAGGCTCATTGAAGTATTTAAACCGGGCATTGATTTTGCTAAATCGAAAAACCTTCAGTTGTATTGCGGGGAATTTGGCTGTTTACCTACAGTTGAAAGAAAAGACAGGCTTCAATATTACTCAGACATAATTTCAGCATTTGAGGAAAACAACATTGCTTGGTGTAACTGGGAGTTTAAAGGTGATTTTGGTATTTATCATTTTGACATGGAGAAGAAAAGCTCGTCGTTACCCGATTCAGAATTAATTAACATCTTATTTCAAACAAAGCAATAGTTAGCCCCCGGTTCGCGTGCGTTTTCATTAACACGTGCGTATGGAATCAAGTAATTTTGAAGTAAACCGGATATTACAGACACTCACTGACCTGAACAAAAAGGAAATTGAAAAACCTGTTGAGGGATATGGAAAAGGCAGTTGTTGACTGTGCTGCGCCCAGTTTAATATTAATTGTTTAGGAGATCCTTCAGTAAAAGGATTATTATTTAACTTGTGACAGAATAAATAATAACGACAGAGGCAATAAGATCAGGTCCGCACTAAAAGTGATATAGTATGGCAACAATGGGCAGAATATATGTAAGTTTGTTATACATATACTAATTGGCAGACATAATTATGAAAGCAATAAGTATATTAACAGGTTTATTGATACTATCAGCAATACTTATTCTTGCTTTCTCCTGTAAATTATTATGTGATGAAGACGACAGGTATTATCCAATGCCTGATTCAAATAAAAACATTTTTTATACAATTGATACATTATCCTTTTCTGATGCCCAATATAATATGATTGATACATTGATAATAAACGTAATGGATATTGAAAATTATTGTGAAGAATTAAAAAAATCGTTTGAGTGTTCATGGACAGTATGCAGCGAAAGTCAAACAACCTATTATTACAGGGATTCACTGACAGAAGATACAGGGATAGGTTCTGTACTTGTTAATTGGAATGGGAATATTTATCTTGATTTTAATGGTTTTAAAGGTGAGATAAGAATG
>CAZWFM010000011.1:12670-17728 GCA_964633185.1 uncultured Bacteroidales bacterium
ATTGTATTCAGGAGGTGAATTTGAAATTAATGACAAATTCGGGAATGTATATGTTCTGAAAAATGATGATTGTACAAATGACAGTATACCTGAGATAGTATATTTTACTTATAAATATGGAATAATAAGATATCAAAAATGTCAGGGTTCAATCTACGAATTAATAATAGAATAATTACGTTGACCAACGGCATATGAAACCAAACCGGGGGGCGACACCCCTATCATGGCGCAAACGTCCCGCTTTTGCCTGATAAGTCATAAGACTGTCTTCCAAACATAATATATGCAATTCTGCGATTTGTGCCTTTTAATCTGAAGGGTTACCAAAGGCAGAAAAATACATTAACAATCAGACAGGAATAAGTACTATTTTTACTTTACAAGGGAACAAAATCCAGGTTATTTGAGAGAATGCAACTGTATTTACCGGATATATGTCAATACTCACAACCGGCAAGGCCATATGTAATGCATTCCGGATCATAGGTTGACAATATTACCGGGATGTATTTGTAAAAAGCTTTTGATCTAATTTTTATTTTATGAAAGAACTATCCAAAGGTTCAACCACACAAAATCTGATCCCCATTATTGCGGATGTTGAAAGAAACATCGACGGGTATAAAATGTTACGGTGTTCTTATTTTGCCGTACAGTCAGATGAACCCCTTCCCGACTGGAACTTACGAGCAGGTGAATTCAGTTCACCCATCCTGCTGCTTAATCTTGAAGCGATTCTTCTGGGAGCGCCGAATGAAACACGGACGTTTGCCAGCAAGGAGGATGTCACTGCTATGTATGACTACATCGAAAAGCAGGATGAAATGTTTGTAGATATCAATGATATCTGGGTGCCTGTTGAATGGTTCGGGGGTTTGAAAATCAAACAGGGAATGGTATTTCGCATTCCACAGGATCTGTTCATACTCGCCTGGAAGTTCAGGAACGATAAGATCTATGCAAAGGAATTGTTTGGACATAAGCAGGTAAGGAAAGCCAAAAAGCTTGGCAAAACAACAAAGTCCGCAATGATCAGTTTCTCCGATAAAGAAAGCCGTGCATTTACGGGATGGACAAACCTGCAGATTGAAGAATCGAAAAAAAAATATGAAAAACACAGAGCAAAAATGCTTAAAAGGATCAAGTCATGAGCCAGCTTAAAATAATATTAATAGACGTAGCATGGGGCGATTCCATTTTCCTGGAAGCCAAATATGGAAATAATCGTGAATCTTATGCCCTGATCGATTCAAACGACACTGCCAATTATAAGTCAAGCCTGATATTCCTCAAGAAGTACTTCCAGCGTAAGTTCGGATCGAGCCGGATAGATAAACCTTTGTTCGAATGGATCATGCTTTCTCATGCCCACCTCGATCACGGACAAGGTCTGAAAGAGATCATGCGTACATTCGGGGCTAAAAAATTCTATTACCCGAAGAGTATTGAAAATTCAGGTCTCGCTCATCTTCAACAATATGCCAACCGGTCAGGGATAGAACACCAACATATAGATGACAACAGGGCATTCCCGGATTTTGGCGATGCCAGGGTTAAGGTATTGTGGCCCAGGTATAACGAGGATCCTTCTGACAATGAAAACAACAACTCGATTGTACTGGCCATTACCCAGAGCAACAAAACGTGCATGTTGACAGGCGATTCGGAAGAAGAAGTATGGAACGAGATAAAAAATAAAATACCTGCCGATACCGTATTTTTTAAAGTACCCCACCATGGTTCGCGCAATGGTTCACTGAACGCTGCTGGCCATGGTACCTGGACGACCAACTGCCCGCATACCGCTCTGCTTGGCATCAGCACTCATAACCGGCCATTCAATCATCCCCACCAGGAAGTGCTCAATGAATTTGTCAGCCAACATTATGAATATGTGCGTACTGATGATAATTACCACCTGGAGGTTGTACTGGATGATAATCCCTTACATCCCAAATATTCAAGGCAGATATAAGATGTGACGGGCATATCACATCCAACACGCACGCGTTTTCATTAACGCGTGCGTGTCTTTATACAAACATCAACAGCCTGCAGGCAGGCAGGTAAGCCATAATTTTGTATCTTTCTGATCTAAAACGGAGCAACGTAACGCCTTCGGCATCATACCGGCAAAACGTTGCGGGCAACAGTGGAATCAAATTATCAATTGCTATGAAAAAAATAAAACTTATTGGTTGTATTGTACTCTTACTAATAATTCACTCATGTGAAAAAGATAACTCGGATGATGAATTTACAGGATCATCCGGTACATTTACTGATGCCAGGGATAATTACCAATATTCCTGGGTGAAGATCGGATCTCAGATATGGATGGCAGAAAACCTGAATTATTCCGGGAGTACCAGCTCGGTATACGATAATAATTCATCCAATGCGGCTATTTATGGCCGTTTGTACGATTGGGAAACAGCATGTGAAGTATGTCCTGATGGTTGGCATTTGCCGGGCAATAATGAATGGATTGAATTAACTGATTTTCTTGGAGGTGATTATGTAGCAGGTGGTACATTAAAAGAAACAGGTACAACACATTGGAACAGCCCCAATACAGGAGCAAGCAACAGCAGTGGTTTCTCAGCATTGCCGGGTGGTTATCGCATCACTAACGGGGATTACCTTAATAAGGGCGAAACTGCCCTGTTTTGGTCTGATGAGGAGTCTAGTAGTAGTTTCGCATTTTATCTTGGATTGCACTACAATCTCGAAAGAGCAAGTCATAATAACATTGTAAAGGATTGGGGTCTGAGCGTCCGTTGTTTAAAGGATAATTAGACCCCTCATGGCACAAGCGTCCCGCTTATGCCTGATAAGTGTATCATATAGGATGCTTATTTAATGTAAGTATGCATTTATTATGATTAATCTACATCAATAGAATCAAATATGATACTATTTAGTTGTTTTTTGGTGAGAAATGATCTACTTTTACTCAATAATATCATATATGATACCAAACTTATTTTTTAAAATGACAAATGATGAATTAATTAAGGTAATAAAAGAAAGAAAAGATGTCCTGGGAATAAATCAGGAATATCTTGCAGAACTTTCAGAGGTTGGAATTGCTACTTTAAAACGATTTGAAAGCGGCAAAGGAAATATAACTTTAAATAATTTCCATAAGATTGCTGATGTATTAGGACTGGATATAAAACTTGAACTAAAAAAGCCAAATGAATGAGAAGTGCTGAAGTCTACAGAAATGGTATCTTGGCAGGCATATTAGTAGAAACTGATAGCGGAACCTATGAATTTACATACGATTCGGCGTATTTTAATGATAAATCAAAACCTGGTATCAGCCTGACATTACCAAAGAGGCAATTGGTATACACTTCCGAACATTTATTCCCTTTTTTCTATAACATGCTTTCTGAAGGGACAAATAGAGCAGTTCAGTCAAAGCAACTAAAAATTGATGAAAAAGATTTTTTTGGTTTGTTATTGGCAACAGCTCAATATGATACCATTGGTGCCATAACTGTTAAGCAAACCAATTAAATATCAACGATATGGAAATAAAAAAATGCCCTGGTTTGCTATTAGAGGGCTTTTCAGTATACAGTCCTCTTTTTTTGCGCAGAATGTTTGATGGGAGAAAGGTTAGTCACATTTTACCCTATAATGCTCCGGAAGTTGATGAAGAGGATCAAAAGAAATTCATGCAAAACCAAAAAAGAATTTCTATTTCAGGTGTGCAAGAAAAATATTCAATTCTGCTTGAAAAAAATAACCTCCGGTTAACAGAAGAAAAAGAACAAGGGACCTATATACTCAAACCAAAACCTCACGGGCTGCAAAAAACAGGTATGGTTCCCGCAAATGAGCATTTAACCATGCAAATCGCCAGCCAGGTATATAAAATCCAAACAGCAGAAAACGGATTGGTTTTTTTTAGTAATAACGAACCGGCCTACATTACAAAACGATTTGATATCGGTGTAAATGGGATCAAATCAGGAAAAGAAGATTTTGCATCATTAGCGGGCAAAACGGAAGAGAATGCAGGAAAAAATTTTAAATACAATTATTCCTATGAAGGTATTGCCGAACTTATTAAGAAACATGTTGGAGCCTGGAAAGTTGAAATGGAAAAATTTTATAGTTTGGTAGTCTTTAACTTTTTATTTTCTAACGGGGATGCTCACCTGAAAAACTTCTCCCTAATAGAAACAATAAATGGGGATTATGTTTTAAGTCCTGCATATGACCTAATGGATACAAGAATTCATGTCGAAGAAGAAAGTTTTTTTGCATTGAATAATGATTTGTTTAAAGAATGGAGTTGGTCTGATTGCAGAATCAAAAATCCTCAACACCATCCATGCAAGGAGGATTTCATTGAGTTCGGAAAAAAAATTGGGATAAATGAGAACAGGGTAGTTAAATTACTTGATCCGTTTCTTAAAAAACAAACTGAAGTTGAAAACTTAGTAAAAAGGTCATTTCTTGATGAGGACACTAAGGAACTGTATATGAGCCATTATAACGAACGATTAAAGATGCTGAATTTGATTTAAACTCAAAGTTCAATTATTGCTTACAACATTCATTTCAGGTCCTGATTGATCCGAATAATAAATATCCTTTTGTGAATATTACACATAGGAAAATACAATTATCCAAAATCGGAGAAATTGCTCAAAAATGTTGGGAAGAAATTCCAGAACAATTGAAGCTCCTCGCCGCAAGCGGCGAGGAACTATTCTCACGAGCACAGCGAGTAATCTTCGACCCTTTTTTTGTTTATTATTTTTGTGCTCGCTAACCCCGCAGCAAGCTACGGGGAACCGAGTTTACGAGCTCGGCGAAGCCAACCGAGTTTACGAGTTCGGCGAAGCCAATACGCTCGCAGGATTCAACTATGCAAATTTAGATGCATTTGTGATCATGCCCGATCATATACATGGGATTATTATGATCATATCGTTAGAGATGAAAAATCATTCCAAAATATTGCAGAATATATTTTAAATAATCCATTGAATTGGAGAAACGATCAATCATATCATTTATAATATCTAAGAA
>CAZWFM010000012.1:0-17598 GCA_964633185.1 uncultured Bacteroidales bacterium
AGGCAGGTTAATTATAGAATGTCCATGATAAACCAAACTTAAATGCCAGTTGATTATAAGGATAATGAATCGCTGAATAATATTTTTGAGTAAACCAGTCACTATTAAAATGTTGCAATTTGAAAAAGAATCGAGTCCTTTTTACCTTTATTTTTAAAAATGCATCCATCAATGGGTAATTGCCAATAAATTCAGAATTCTGTACATAAAATTGAGAAAGTGCAGGAGAATATTCGTATCCATTAAAACTTGTATTGTAATATATATCAAACCCTAACATCGCTCTTAATTCACCATTTGTACTTTTAAACCTGAAGGTATGATCAAAATATGTTGAATTATACCATATAAAATCAGGTACCGGAAGAACATTTTTATTCTCTGAGACCTGATAGGATAATTTATTTTCGAAAAACAATTTCCATACCCTGAATTTTTTCTCAACTTCAATTGAGAAATAGTTTAAATTCTGCTCATAATTAACAGGATCAGCACGTTCATTAAAATAAATAAAGTTGCTAATAAAGTAATAATTTCCTCTTAATTCAAACTTGTTTGATGGAGCTCCTATTTTACTTGACAAATGCATCCTGTACTCAGGAAACAGACTTTGATCCCATATATAATGATTTGAATAATAAGTGTTTAACAAATAATCCGGAATTTTGTTCTCAATGATACCACTTACATCAAACTCATATTCCTTACTCAGGATCAATACATTTGAATTAAAAATCCCTCCAAACTGTGTATTCCCCTGTTTATAACCAGCAAAATATACTTTAGCAAAAAATCTTGCTTTCACTCTATTCCAGAAATTACCATAAATACCGCCTCCAATATATGAGTTGTTGATGTTATTCTTAAGGCGAACCCCTTTTAATGTATCTCCATTATCCAATATATATGGAACATTAGTAAAGGATCTGTCTGTGAAATAATTCGTATCCCATTTGCTCACATAGCTGTAATTCTCATAATCATATCCAAGCATTCCATACACACTGGTTTGAACTTTACCCCTGAGTACGGTTTTAAATTCAAGCTGCACATGGTTATTTACTTTGAAATGAGTAACCGAATCGAGAGTAAATTGTTTATTAAAATAAATTGAATCATAGAATTCCGGTGTAACAGGGTCAATATCATCATATGTTTTCGTTGTACGATTCATTTTAAAAACATACGTTAGAATTGGTTCAGCAAATGTTCTTCCCTTATTCAGATTGGTTGAGTCTATCCTGGATGAAATTGTAAATAATTTCAGTTGCTGACTGATCAATGCATCATAATACCTGATCCTGTTTTGAGCATTGGATTCATATCGAGGATATAGTGTTCCGCTGAAAGTGGACGGGATTTTTTCTTTTATATCCTTATATGGTCCTTCTTCAAATATCGAATCGTTAATACCTCCATTCTCACTTGCCGAATAACGATTCAGGTTAAAAGCAGTATGAAGCATATACATTGATCCGGTATAACTCCCAAATATTCTAAAGGCATTTTTTTTGACCTGCAAGTACCTGTACTGTCCTTGTGATTTTATTACATGGTATCGAAAGCCGAAATTCAGTTTTGGATTTATATTTTGTGTGTGGAAAGCTTCAAATGATTCCTCCCTGTTCTTTGAAGGGCCACCGTTGGTATAAGTAAGTCTTGAAAAAGGAGCCTTTGTATTATAAAACTGTGTGTTTTCAGCAGTTTGAAAATAAGGAAGGTAAGGATTTAAAAAAAACGCTTCATTGTTAAACACTCTGTCTGAGAAGTTATTTTGAATCACGGGGGAGCCAAAATTTCCAAGAAAAGAATTGCTTATTGAATAATTATAAATCGGGTAAATAATATGAAATCTGGTCATGGACGTATCAATATCAACTTCAACAGGAGTGGAATAATTGTTGCTCAATTCCCAGGCATAGATCACTCTTGCAGAATCGCTTTCTTCCTGAGCAAATAAGCTGGCCCCCAAGAGAAAAACGATGAATGATATTATTCCTTTCATAACACTAACTGCTCTTTGCAATTATTGTACCAGTAGAAAATTTACCTGATGCCCGAAGGTAAAAAAAATCCCGTTTTAAAAGCTATGAACCAAAAAATAAAAATTGGCAATGACCTGCTCAAACACTTTTACAGTGCTATCGCACCCTAACAGGAAGGCTTAGCTTCTCGTTTCATTATAAAAAGACCTGTCTTTTGTTAGAAATGAAGTAAAACGAAAAGGATATCAAACACTTACATTATATTTTAATAATGATATTCTGTATTGAGGCTGCCTATAGACTTAGGCAAGTGGAGTGAGGATTTAAAATCTATAACTCCCAATGGCATAGCAGACAAAGTAAAAATGGAAGAACATTGATATACAAAATAAAGAATAGGTATATACAATTGAAATATGTTTTACAATGGATGATTTAATAGCGCGTATCAGATACTAAAGTTATTTTCTCTCCTTGATATTATAGCTGATGCAGAAACAAATAATTTTTATTTTAGCTTTGATTTATTTAATGAGACAAAAATAAACTCATATTCAGGTATAATGATTCGGGCAAGGATCAATTTTATCATAATATTAATTTTAATATTTATACCCTTTTGTTTGCATGGGCAAAGAATCCGCTTTTATAATACTGAGAAAGGATTGCCAAATAGTCTTATCCATAAGGTCACCCAAGACGATCATGGATATATCTGGATTGCAACAGAGAATGGTGCATGTTATTTTGATGGAATGCGTTTCACTACCTTTCGTCACGATCCAAATAAACCGAAAACCCTTTCAAGTGATCTTGTTAAAGTAATATACACTGATAGTAAAGGAGTAACCTGGATAGGCACATCAAACGGATTACAGATTTACAACCGCGAAAACAACACCTTTCGTAAATTATCACTTCAATACCCTTCATTTACAGGTACTCCCTATATAACATCAATCGTTGAGAATAAAGAAAATAATAAAATTCTGGTTTCAGTAGCAGGATTTGGAATAATTGTTTATGAAATAATAACCCATCAGATCGATTTGGAAACAACAAATTCATTGAAAAAGTTATATGAGACCAGCTACCTTGGCACCTTATTCATTGATCATGAAGGATCTTTATGGTCGTACTCTGAACAAGGTTATTTCTTCAAGGTCAACCTTCAAAGAATGGAAATCGAAAAACTGCAATGGAGTCCTGCATTGAAAGAAAAATCGAAAAAATTTATTGTTTCTGCTATCGCCGAAGACCCGGTTAATAGGAACATTTTAATAGGTACATACAATAATGGCATTTTCATTTATGACCATTTGCTCGGTTATATAAGAAAACCTAAGGGTAAATCATCATCAGAATTTCGCATTCGAGTATTGTTGGCTGAAAAAAAGAAAGGAAATAAATCAAGTATTTGGGTGGGCTGTGAAGATACAGGACTTAAAAAATTCGACAGAGAATATGAAGAAATTATACGACCTGATTTCCAATATGCCCCAATCGACCTTGATAATTGTAAAGTACATTCAATTATGCAGGATGTTCAGGGAAATATTTGGGTAGGTGTCTTTCAAAAGGGATTACTAATAATCCCCAATTCAACCAACGACTTTGAATATTTAAAATTATCGGCAACAAAGGGTTCAATGAGTGTAAATATAGCATGTGCAACATCAATTACCCGTGATAATAATAGTAACCTATGGGTTGGAACTGATGGAGGCGGACTTTTCAAAATCCTTGATGATGGAACAAAAATCCGTTACACAAAAAATAATACTCCTCTTCCAAATAATGCTATACTTACTATAATAACTGATAAACGAGGCACTTTATGGATCTCAACATACTTAGGTGGAATAACAACCTTTAATCCACACAAAGGGTTTCAAACATATAGCAATGATATTGAATTACAAAAAGTAATATGTTCCGTATATGATAGTAAGAGTGATAAGCTTTACCTCGGAACACTAGGACATGGAGTAAAGGTTTTATCGTTATCTAATAATCAAAAAACAGTATATACAATTACAAAAAATTTGGAATGGGTCAATTCACTTTGTCTTGATAGTTCAGGTAATTTGTGGGTAGGACATACAGAAGGTATTATTTGTATTAGTATAGAAAAAGAAAAGGAGATTTATACTGATCTTGCAAACAACTTAAAGGGAATCACTACCAACTCTTCCCTTGAAGATAGAGATGGATCTATGTGGTTTGGTTCACCAAACGGTTTATTTCATTATCAAAAGAAGACCAATAAACTGTCTCAGTATTCCATAAATGAGGGTTTACCAAGCAACCTTATCACCTCTATCCAACAGGAATCAAATGGAATTTTGTGGATTAGCACTATCAACGGATTGTCAAAGTTCGATCCGGAAACAAATACTTTTAACAACTTTTATGCATATGACGGATTGCAGGATAATGAATTTCGAATGAATGCTAGCCATATGGATAAAGATGGAAAAATGTTTTTTGGTGGCATCAGCGGAATCACTACTTTTTATCCTGTCAAAATTACCGGTAAAGAAAAGCTTACGTCTAAAATATACTTCTCAAATCTTAAAGTACTCAATAAGGATGTATATTATAATGAAACGCTGGGTAAGAAGAATATCCTTGACAGGCATATCTCGCAAGCAGATCAGATCACCCTGAAAAAAAACCAAAATGTTTTCTCACTGGAATTTGCAGTTTTAGAATATACAAATCCTAGTAAAGTAATGTATGGTTATATGTTAAAAGGGTTTGATGACAACTGGCGGTATACTGATTCAAATCATCGTCTGGCAACTTATACAAATTTGCCTGAAGGATCATACACATTAAATGTGAAAGCTTTTTTCGAAGGATGCCCGGAAGATAAAAATGTAGTATATAACGAAATAAATATACGCATCCTCCCTCCATGGTATAAAACGTATTGGGCTTATTTTATCTATTTATCCCTGCTTGTATTCATTGTATGGGAATTCCTTAATCTACTCAACCGGAGAAAACTTCGCATTCAAGAACACCTTGAACTCGAGAAGAAAGAAATGAAACTACGAATGTTTACTGATTTGACACACGAAATCCGCACCCCGTTTACCCTGGTTATGGCTCCAATAAAATCTTTGCAGGAAACAGAAACAGACAGTAGACGAAAGGAAATGTTCAATTTAGTGAATCGCAACATACTCAGAATACTCAGATTGCTTAACCAACTTATGGATATTCGAAAAATTGACAATCAGCAACTTAATATGCAATTTCAAAAAACCGATCTGATATTTTTTATTCAGGATATTATGAAATCATTTGAACAGCTGGCTATCATGCGGAATATTGATTTCCGTCTTGTGTCGAACTTTGAATCGCTTGAAGTATGGGTTGATCAGGCAAATTTCGATAAAGTTCTTTTTAATATTTTCTCAAATGCCTTTAAATTTACATCAGATCACGGTTATATATTGGTAAGCCTGGATACCTTCAGAAATAATCCAAATGAAGGTTTACTCCAAACAATTGGTGATTATATTGAGATTTTCATTGAGAATTCGGGAAGCAAAATTGAGGAAAATGAAATTGAGCGTATTTTCGACCGTTTCTATCAAAGCAGTAATAATGAAACAGTTAGCGGTTCAGGTATTGGGCTTCACCTGGCAAAAAAGATAGTTCAATTACACCATGGAAAAATTAAAGCAAAAAATACCGAAAACGGAGTAGCATTCATTGTTTATATTCCACTCACTAATAAGCATTTGTCTGCCGAAGAGATTTCTTCTTCAGAAAAAAACAAAGAAATATATACCAGGATTCGTCAGGAGGATGAATTGCATCCTGAAACAGATGTCATTGATCTGCCTCTATCCGAAGAAACGATTGATGTAAAAGTAAATAAGTCGAAGCGATCACTGATTTTTGTGGATGACGATGCTGATCTGGGTAAATATATTTGGATGGAACTATCTGATAAATATAATGTTAAAGTATTTACAAATGCTGCTGACGCCTGGAAGGTTATTTCTACAACAGTACCCGATGCAGTCATGATTGATTTATTTATGCCCGGAGGTGACGGAATATCGCTTTGCAAAAAGATCAGAAAAAATCCGGAAACAAATCATCTGCCGGTAATCATTATCACATCTGAAATGGATGAAAAAAGTAAGCATCTTTGTATCGAAAGTGGAGCAGATCATTACCTTACAAAGCCTATCAATCTGGAACTTTTAAAAAGCACGATAACGCAGGCAGTGCAAACGCGTGATACAATCAGGAACAAATATCGTTCGAAAGTTAATCCTGATTTTGACAGGATTAAGGTAAGTTCACCTGATAGCCGTCTTATCGCAAAAGTAGTGGAAACAATACGTATAAACATCGAAAATTCAGAATTCAATGTTGATGATCTTAGCCGGGAAGTAGGACTCAGCAGGGTACACCTGAACCGAAAGCTGAAGGAAAATATTAATATTTCCCCAAGTAAACTTATTAAATCCATACGTTTAAAACAGGCTGCTTATCTGCTCATCAACAATAAGGTAAATATCTCAGAAATTGCTTACAAGGTAGGATTCTCTTCACACTCCTATTTCACCAATAACTTTAAAGAATATTTTGGTATGCCTCCTACTGAATTTGTTTTGAAGCATACCGGTATAGATGACAAAGAAACCCTCAATAAACTATTCAATAATTAATTAACCGGCTAAATCAAAAATATTAACCTTCAGTAACGACAAAAGTAAACTTTCTGCTTTTAATACAAGAAAATATTGGTCCTCCCAAATTGCTCCCGTTATTCTTGCTCTCTTCTTTTTTGAGTAGTATGATTGGTAAATACAAATTTTACAGCATTATTAATATATTAATGATCAACTATAAGAATCCAGTACTGAAATTGATGTTTCGACATTATTAGAAGATAAAAAGTAATATCCCTGATGTTTTAAAATCGACAACATTTGTATCAAAGTCACAAATGCAAGAGATGAAAAAAAGCGATTTTTGTAGAGATTGATTAATACACTATTGATGCCTTTCAGTATGAGAGCATTTATCCTGACAAGAAAGCATAAACAGTTCAAATCGTAGTATCTCATTCTGATGACAATAGTCTATTGAATTAATTATGTAATGGGCTCTTATTTCGTTCAAAAGTAAGCATTCAGGAAAAACCATGCGTAATCAAATACTAACCTAAAAAAATCTATGATGAAAAGAAACCGATTGCTTAAAGTGGCAATATTAATGGTGCCACTAATTTTATTTTCGTTTTTGAGCTTTGGCCAGGACACAACAATTCGGGGTACAGTTACCGACGAAGATGGCACTCCTTTGCTTGGAGTAAATGTTGTAATACAAGGCACAACAAAAGGTACTGTAACCGATGTTGAAGGTATATATGAATTACAGGCTAAGCCCGAAGAAATTCTTGTCTTTTCTTTCATTGGCTATTTATCCGAGGAAATTTCTATTGGAAACCAGAGAGAAATAAATATAAGCCTGTGTCCTGATATAACAGGCCTTGATGAAGTTGTAGTGGTTGGCTATGGCACAGTGAAGAAAAGTGATTTAACCGGTGCTGTAACTTCAGTAAAATCTGATGAGTTAATGGCAACAGCACCTACAACAATTCAAAATGCGCTAAAAGGAAAAGCTGCCGGTGTTGTAATCACATCCGGTGTTACAGTAAATTCAACTCCAAGTATTAGAATTCGTGGAACCCGATCGATAGGAGCCACTAACGATCCTTTGTTTGTTGTCGATGGATTTCCACTTACGGGCGGTTTCGAATCGATCAATCCCAGCGATATAGAATCTATTGAAATTCTGAAAGATGCATCTGCAACTGCAATTTATGGTGCACGTGGCGCAAATGGAGTAATACTTGTTACAACAAAAAAAGGAGAAGCCGGCAAGGTAGTGGTTCAGTATGACAGTTATTACAGTATTGGTAAACTTGACAGAATTCGCAGGGCAATGAACGTTGGAGAATATTGCGATCTTGTGCGTGAGGGAAATCGAAGTTACATTTATGATGGTAATGGCGGATATGAATTAGATCCGGGCGGCAACTACAGTACTGCAGAGCCTGATTATGAACAGGACTTAGGTATGGGTTATTTTACCCAGGATCCATACCTGCTTGAATCTTTAAACAAAGGTTGGGAAGATGGCGTTTGGGATCCTTCAAAAGCTCGTGGATTTGATTGGCAAATGGCTGGTTTTCGAGATCATGCCTCATCACAAAGTCATAATCTAAGCATCCGGGGAGGTACCGATAAAACAAAGTATTATATTTCAGGTGCATATCTTAATCAGGAAGATATTCAGATTCAGTCTTTCCGGAAACGGTATAATCTTCATATGACTTTAGATCAGAATCTGGGTGATCTGTTTGTTATTGGAGGAAATGTAGATTTCGCATACCTGAACTGGGATGATGGCAAAAATATTCCAATATTCTGGAATCCTCTCGGAACACCCTACTATTCTCCTAACGACGATGTTACGCAGGATGGTGATCCTGCTTATGGTCTTATTCCCAATCCGGCCGGAGAACCATTACAGGTTAACTCCTTTTATGATATAGAAGGTGTAAAAAGGCAAAATAAAAGTAATAACCTGTTAACAAACTTCTATGTTACCGTTAATCTATTCAAAGGTTTATCCTACAGGGCAAATTTTGGAACATCTTTGTATTTAGTAAAAGAGCAAGAATTTTACAGCCATTTTTCAACAGTTACAGCTCTCGGTAATCCGAGGGCAAAAGACAGTACATGTGTAGAAAGAGGTTGGAATTTTGAGAATATACTATCATATAAAACAAAAATTTCTAACCATTCTATAGATGTCACATTTGTTCAGTCGAATGAAAAATTTATGTCCGAACCTACTACACAAGAGGGCAATGATATTCCTTTTGAAAACCAATTGTGGTATGATCTTGGTTCAGCGTCATCACAGGGTGTAACCAGCGGTTATACTCAATGGACAATGATGTCATGGTTAGGACGTATAAATTATTCCCTGTTGGATCGATATTTAATTACAGCCTCACTAAGGTACGATGGTTCCTCCCGACTGGCTGAAGGTCATAAATGGGTTGCTTTCCCTTCTGTGGCATTGGGATGGCGTATTACCCAGGAAAATTTTCTGAGAGATAATAAAATCATTAACAATCTCAAACTCCGATTAGGATACGGTATTACTGGTAACTCTGCTGTTGAACCCTATAGCACAGAAGGACTAATCACACCGAGCCGCTATAATTGGGGTAAAACCGAAGGTGTAATGGGATATGAACCCTCTACGCTGGCTAATAAATCTGTATCCTGGGAAAAAACAGAACAATATAATATTGGCCTTGATTTTGCCTTTCTAAAAGGACGTATTGCAGGAACAGTTGATTTATACCACCAGCATACTTATGATTTGTTAATGGAACGCGGGCTTCCATCTGTATCGGGCTATAAGTATATAATGGATAATATTGGTGAAACACAAAACAGGGGAATTGAAATAAGTTTTAATACAGTCAATATCCATTCAAGTAAATTTATTTGGTCAACCGATATTACATTTGCCGCAAACCGGGAAGAAATTACCAAGCTGGCTTCAGGTTTAGATGAAGATTATAGAAACAATTGGTATGTTGACTACCCAATTGATACGTACTATGATTATGTTGCAGCACCTGTTGTATGGGGCTTCTCACAGCAAGACATGGAAGACATGCAACGATTCAGGGAAAACGGTACTAGATTTGAGCCCGGGGATCTCCGGCTTGTTGATATAAATGGAGACTTTGATATTACGGATGAAGATCGGCAAATAAGAGGTTCGAAAATGCCCAAATGGACAATTAGTATGGCTAATACATTCACCTATCGTGCTTTTGATTTATATATTTTCATGTACGGTGCCTTTGGTCAGACCATATATTGGGATCCAGGCGTGAATCTTGGAGGTCGTTATAATACCTACAATGTTGATTACTGGACCCCAACCAACACAGAAACCAAGTGGATCGCGCCCCATGTTGACATGCAAATGCCGAGTAACATCAGTGCTATGCATTATTGGGAAGGAGATTTCCTAAAAATATCCGATATCACCCTTGGATACACGCTACCAAATACTCTTACTTCAAAAGTAAGAATACAAAAGCTGCGTTTTTATGTAAAAGTTCAAAACCCGTTCACTTTTACAAAATTTGAAGGAAATGATCCTGAGGGCGCTATTGCTATTACTAAAACGAGAAATGATTATGGTGATATGATTCCTTACGATGATGCGCCCTTTACAATGAGAACTTATATGTTTGGATTAAATGTAACATTATAATTGAAAAAAAATGAAAATACTTAAGAATATAAAAATATTTGCAGGATTGATTTTGTTATTTGTTTCCTGCGAAGATTTTCTCGAAGAGAAAGGTTACAATTCAGATTATACTTACTATGAAACAGCTGAAGGCTTAGATGCTTTAGTAGCATCGTGCTACCAGCAGACCCGTTGGTGTGTCCAACATGAGAATCAATATCCGTTAGAAGACATGGGAACCGATATTATGATGCTGGGTGGCGATGGTGTATACCGTGATGCATACGGACAATATTTATCTTCAGCACTAACACCTTCTCAATCAAAACTATTGGAATTCTGGGACAACAATTACAAAGGTATAGCTTCTTGTAATCTTGCTTTGCAATATTTAGGTGAAAATACAGAAATGCTTGAATCAACAAAAGCAATCAGAAAAGGTGAAGTATTATTTCTTCGTGCTTATTATTATTATGAACTGGATATTCAGTTTGGCGATATCCCTTTAATTACTACTCCTGTTAACGAGCCCAAAACCGATTTTTACAGGGTGCCACAAGCACAAATATGGAGTCAGATAATTTCAGATGCACGAAGAGCTTGGGAATTACTCCCCTGGGCCAATGTAAACGGAAATGTAACTGACGATTATGGACGTGCCAGCAAAGGATCTGCAGGACATTTACTTGCTAAAGCATACATGTTCCGGTATTGCGATAAGTATTCGCAAAATCAGTCCGATGCCAATATGAATGAGGACCGTGGTGGTAAGGAAACCGATATTGATTCCGTAATTTATTACGCCAGCCGTGTATGCAATTTCGGTGAAGGAGCTGGAAACGGAAGCAACCACGTATTAGCCAACGATTTTGCCATACTTTGGGGTTGGGATCCCAGTATTGGCCTGACAGCTGAATACATGGGGCCTGAAATTCTATTCTCAATAAACTTTTCAACTAATCATTTCTACAATAACTTTTCTATAGTTCAGGTTAACGACGGAGGAAACTGGATGCATTTGTTTTATACTGCTCAATTGGAAAATTATCCCTTAGTTACCAATTTGGAGAATAGTGACAACGTTTCCTGGGGAAACAATGTTGGGTTAGTACGTGATTATCTTACCGGACGGCCATGGAGGCGCGTTGCGTTCACACCATATTATTATGCAGATGAAGGCCTGTATGGCTCCAGAAATTATGAAACAGGAAAATTAGGAAAGTTAATAGATTCACGTCTTTACAAATCACATGTATGGGTATTATATTGCAATAGCGAATCTGTTGATGTACCTTGGGCCTCATATTCAAATGCAGCAGGCTCATTTGATCCCGCAGATATTGGTATGACTGAAGGGGAGCAAAGATATGGCATAGGCGATACCGCAATTCTTTTGTCAATGGAAGATGTTTCTCAACGGTTTTCAAGCGGTACACCTAAAGAGCAATTGGCATTAGCCAGAGCCCAGGAAAAGTATTGGTATGTTCCTATGCAATCCATTACAGTACCAACAGACAGAGCAAATGTTAGCGGATATGATGTTATAACAAATCAATACCCTACTTTAATAAAACATCTCGATGACCGGCGTGCCTCTTTTGTAGATCAGGCAGGTTTCAAGAATTTTATACGCATGCGTTTGGCTGAAACCTATATTCTGTTGTCGGAAGCTTACGCAAGAAAAAGTGATTTTGCCAATGCCGCTGATGCCCTTAACTTAGTACGTTTGCGTGCAGCCTGGAAAGACGGTGAAGAAAAAACCTGTCACTTTTGGAAATACAATGGTGGCACATACGGATCAAGACTTTCTTCAACAGAAGACGATATGATTGTTTCTGCTGGATTCCTGGGTGGTTTTTCTGAAGCGCAACTAACCGATTTCTATCTTGATGAGATGGGGCGTGAAACAGTAGGAGAACTAAACCGTTTTGATCTTTTGGCACGATATGGTGCTGATTACTGGCGTGAAAGAATCGAAACATATAACTACTGGACTGTTGGAACTATTCAGCCGTATCATCGTTTCCGCCCAATTCCGCAGACACATATTGATAATATTAATCCCCCGGATCCTAATCCGCAAAATTATGGATACTAATAATTCTATTGCGAATATCCCGGACGCAAAAAAACATCCGGGACTGATATCTGCATTATTTATAATATACCAAGTAGAAAAATTTACTATTTATAATTTAAATTATAAGGTTTTATTAGGTTAATAATAAGGATTATCTATCTGGTTTGGAATTAAGAATTCCAATTTATGGATAAGGGATTGCTATCAAGGCAATCTCTTTTCTTTATCATAAAAATTCAATAATTTTTTCGGATTTTATCCTGAGTCGTTTGAATTTATGCCATAATTAACCGGACTGCCGGAAAATGAAAGATTCATTAATAACGCAGAAAGTAAGAATTAAAACCGGAGGGTAAAGGTAGTTCTTTTATTTACCTGTGAATTTACAGCTATACTGCCTTTATGCAGCCGCATAATTTGCCGTGATAAGCTTAGTCCAATGCCTGATCCATTTTCTTTGGTTGTATAGAACGGAATAAATATTTTATCCAGTTCATCACCTGCTATCCCCTTCCCATAATCCGTTATGGAAATATGAAGTCTGTCTTCATGGCCATTATCGATCTGAAGTATGATTTTCCGTTTCTTTTTCTGCAAGGAAGCATCAATGGCATTGTTAATTATATTGATCAGCACTTGTGTGAGCAACTTTTTATCGGCAAGAAACTCTGTTCGATCGCAATTAAAATATTGTTCAAATTCTATTTTTTCTTCATCAAGGCGGTCTTTAAGTAAAAAATAGACCTGATCGATCCATTCCTTGATTTTTACCATTTTGAATACCGGTTTTGGAATCTTTGTAAGTCTCCGGTAATTATCAATAAAATGCATTAGTCCTCTGCCGGTTTCTTCGATTACCTGCAGGCCTTCACGGGTTTTGCTAATATAACTTTCTGTTTTACCAAAGTCATCATGACCCGATCCTGAACCAAGAAAGCGCTGCATAGTATTGCTAAGTGATGTAATCGGTGCGATGGAATTCATAATTTCATGCGTTAGCACCCGGATAAGTTTCTGCCACGATTCAACTTCATTCTCTTCCATTTCTGTCTTAATATCATAAAGGGAATACACGCTGTAGATTTTTTCACCAAACTGTAAACGTGAAACTTTAATGGAAATCTGCTGAATTTCTTTATCTTTTAACAATTTAAGTGTGCGATTTTGTCCCGGATTCAATTGTATCAGTTCATCATATACATCTTTTCTTTTTTGCTTAAGCAAAATTAAATTGGCCAATGACTTCAAACCAAGAAGCCGCAACGCGGCTTTATTAATTAATTCTATATATCCTTTATCATCCACTGCTATAATTCCGGTCGCAGAATAACGAAGCAATTCCTTATAGAACCTTTCATTTCGTTCATTCCTGATTTTAATTTCCGAAATAAGTGTATTCAAATGATTTAGACTGGTATGTAATTCACGGGTGGATTTATCGCTCAGATTTTCAGGAAAATGCAAAGTCGAATCTTCATTTCTCACTGCATCAAAGAAGTAAGTAAGCTTACGATTGATGCCATTTGCATATCGTATACTTTCGTAAATCAGCATACTATCTATGATGCCTGTTAGGATAATCCAGGTAAGATTGGCATTTGCAGCAGCAATTCCAAGAGAAACCGAAAGACCCATAATGAGAAGAAGACGGAAAAAAAGACGGCTATTCAGTGATTTAAACATCATAGCGTTTGATTTTGTTGTAAAGTGTTTGTCTGCTTATACCAAGCTGGTCAGCTGCTGCAGTAAGGTTGCCATTCTGCCGGTCAAGAGCATCTTCAATCAAATCTCTTTCCATTTCCTCCAGAGTTTGAGGAGCTCCACGAATTTTACGTCCCGGTGAACGAAAAATAAAATCCTCCGGTTTCAATGTATTTTTTTCGGCAAGAATTACTGCTTTTTCAATTGTATGTTGGAATTCACGGATATTGCCCGGCCAGGAGTATTTCTTTAATTTTTTAATTGCCTGCTGACTGATCTGCAGCAAAGTCTTATGGTATTTGTTCTCAAAGCACTTGAGAAAAAAGTTCGCCAGCAGTTCAATATCCTCACCACGTTCCCTGAGAGGAGGAACATCAATCCGAATGGTATTGAGCCTGTAAAGAAGATCTTCCCGAAAATCCTGATGAGTTGCCATATCCTCAAGACTACAGTTCGTTGCACTGATCAAACGAATATCGACAGGAATAGGATGGTTTGCACCTACAGGTACAATTTCCCTGCTCTCGAGAGCAACCAGTATTTTTGACTGCATGGGCAAAGAAAGGTTGCCAATTTCATCGAAAAACAGGGTTCCTTTATCTGCCAGCTGGATTTTCCCCACACGATCCTCACGTGCATCAGTAAATGCACCTTTCTTATGTCCGAAGAGCTCGCTCTCAAAAAGGGTTTCCGGAATAGCACCCATGTCAACTGTTACCATTATTTCATTGCTGCGATTCGATTTACGATGTATTTCACGGGCTACAAGTTCTTTTCCTGTTCCATTCTCACCGGTAATCAATACATTCGCATCGGTTTTGGCTACCTTCTGAATGATTTTCAGGACGTGCAGAATAGCAGAAGAAGTACCGATAATAATCCTGCCTTCACTATTCATCTCCTTTTTTAGTGATTTTTCCCTTTCTTTCAGTACATCCACCTGTAAATTGGATTGACGCAGTTTATAGGCTGATAACATGGTAGCAACCAGCTTTTCATTTTCCCAGGGCTTCAGAATGAAATCTGCCGCTCCCTTTTTCAAGGCTTTTACAGCCAGCTCCACATCACCATAGGCAGTGATCATCACAACCTCAGTCTGAGGAGCCATATTTTTTATTTCGCCGAGCCAGTAGAGACCCTCATTGCCAGTATTCAATCCGGCAGAAAAATTCATATCCAGTAAAATAATATCGTATTCTGTCTTTCTGAGTTCAGAAGTTATTTGATTCGGACTTGCCAGGGTTTTAACCACTTCAAACTCAAATTGCAAAAGCAACCGGATAGCACTCAGAGCACTTTTATTATCATCTACTATTAATACTTTCCCTTTCTGCATACACAAAATTTTTCAATGATAAAAATACGATGAGAATATACGCAAATGATAAAAGTGTAAAAAATTTTTACAGTCATCTGTCATTTTTTTATACAGCTAAATACGGGCCGATTAAATCATAATTCTGTTTTTCAATGAGTTAAAACAGTGGCACCCGGTTTGAAATCAATTCCGTTATGAAGTTTATCAAATAGTTAGGGTTTAGAGATTTTGGGGAGGCCGGTGAAGGATCATATTCAGAAGAACGAACAAAAGATGAAGATTTTTTCATACCTCCCAAAATTTCTTTTTTAGCTGACCCGAATACGTAACATGAAAAAAGATTAGAGATGTCAGAAGAGCAAATGGACAGAATAATAGAAGATAAGCGTTTGATCAAACCCAAACACTATAAATATATTGCATCGTCTGTCTTCATACTAATTATACTCCTTATATTGCTGTTCCGGGATACAACAAGTACATTTCGTGTAGACCGTGAAAAAATCACGATCGAGAAAGTCTTTTACGGATCGTTCCAGGATTATATCCGGATCATAGGTTTGGTAGAACCTATTTCAATCGTTTACCTTGACGCAGTTGAAGGGGGTATGGTAGAAGAAATTTTGATTGAAGAAGGTACAATGGTTAAACAGGGGGACATAATCTTGAGACTTAGCAATACCAATCTTAATTTAAGTATCCTGAACAGTGAGGCCCAGTTAGCAGAAAAAGCCAATTTCCTGCGTGAGACCGAACTTAATATGCTTCAGCAAAAACTTTTGCTCGAGAGGGATTTATTGCAGCTTGATTATGACCAGATACAAAAGAAGAGAGTATATGAAAGAAACAAAATACTATATGCCGATGAGCTGATATCAAGGGAAGAATATCTGCTCTCAGAGGAAGATTACAATCTGACCAAAAAAATGAAGGAACTGACTCTCCAGCGTCATTTGCAGGATTCGGTATACCGTAAAAACCAAGTTGCCAAAATCAGTCAAAACCTTGAAAACATGCAAAAAAACCTGGAACTTATCTACCTGCGTCAGGAAAATCTGAACATCAAAGCCCCGGTTGATGGTCAACTTGGATTCCTTGATGCTGAATTAGGACAGTCGATCAATATCGGGCAACGAATAGGACAGGTAAATGTACTCACCTCATACAAAATAAATGCTGAAATTGATGAACATTATATCGACAGGGTCCGGAAAGGATTGTATGCCTTTTTCGACAGACAGACAGATACATTTCACCTTGAGTTGACAAAAGTTTACCCTGAAGTGAGGGATGGCCGTTTTGAGGTTGACCTTCTATTCAGAAACAACCAGCCACAAAACATCAGAGCCGGCCAAAGCTACCATATCAGTCTGCAGTTGGGTGAAACCCAGGAGGCTTTACAGGTGCCCCGGGGAGGATTTTTCCAGTCCACTGGCGGACAATGGATATTTGTTGTGTCGGAAGACGGAAATTCTGCTTACCGGCGCGATATCAGGATCGGGAAACAAAATCCTCAGTATTATGAAGTACTGGAGGGACTGAAGCCCGGCGAAATGGTAGTTACCTCCGGGTATGACTTGTTTGGGGATAATGAACGGTTGGTTTTTAAGTAACGGATCTGAAAAATTATGAATAAAATGATATTTAAGAAAACTTAATCTTCTTTCTGATTACTTATAAAATAACCCTTAAATCACTGAAAGTATGATTAAAAACTTCTTCAAAATAGCTCTTCGTAATATTAAAAGAAATTCTACACATTCCCTGCTGAATATAAGTGGGATGGCAATAGGTATAGCTTCAGCCATTTTACTCCTGTTTTGGGTTCAGGATGAGTGGAGCTATGACAGGCATTTCAAAGATGCTGATAATATCTACCGCGTGATTGAAAGCCCCAATCCTACTGAAGACGAAGCACCATTTGCGATAAGTTCGAGTCCGTTAGCGGACATTCTGAAAAAGGATTACCCTGAAATAATACGGTCATCGAGATACAAGCATGTTGAATTATATTTAAAAGAGGGAGAGAAATTCACAGAAGTGAGAAACGTTGCCGCAGTTGACGAGGACTTTTTAGAAATGTTTAATGTTGAGTTTGTTCGGGGGGATTTACATACAGCTTTAGAGGCTCCCAATAATATTATTCTTACCGAAAAAATGGCAAACAAGTATTTCGGTAACGATGATGC
>CAZWFM010000013.1:0-17080 GCA_964633185.1 uncultured Bacteroidales bacterium
TATAGCAAGAAATTAATTTTATGAATACGCGTACATCGACCATATACGCTCTTTTCGATCTGTTCATTATTTCTTTGGTCTTTGCCATTTTTTTGAATGAAAGACCAGGGTATTTTATGGATGCACTGGAAAAGTACCTGTATTCATTCCTTATCTTCCTTGGCATCTGGTTCCTTGTCTCTGTTGTAATCGGGAAATACAATTTTTACACCCTGCAGAAAATCGGACAGGTATTTCGTAAAATTCTCCTGTCAAACGCATTGATCCTTGGTCTTGCCACCACCTTGATGTATCTGATACGTGTTGATTTCTTCTCCCGCACAGTAGTATTCGGTACCATTATGATATCCACAGCAGTGGAGTTAGCCTGGGCTACTCTCGATTTCTACCTGAGAAATCCGGTTCTGGAGCCTGTAGAAGCCAAAAGACGAAGGCCCCTGCTCAAGGCCCCTCCTATTCTTCAGAGGAAAGCAAAACGAAAAACTGCCGATGTCAGGCACAGGGAGGAGGCCATCCTGGTAGAGATCAACCAGTATGCCTTTGATTTTATTTTCAGTTATGCCCGTATCGATTCTCCTGAAACCTTAGTAATCAGTACTAACTCGCGGTTGAATATTGATTCGCAATTAAAACCTGAATTTGAGTCCATTGTCAACCTGAAACGCATTAACGATATTCGTGATATCAATAAGTTCTTTGAATCTGCGAATAAAAAATTGCCGGCAGGCGGTCTGTTTATCGATTTTGTGGAAACCAAGGACCTAAGAAAAAGGAAGATCCTGAGAAAATACCCTCCGGTACTTAATTACATTGCTTATACAATTGACTTCATAATAAAAAGGGTATTCCCAAAATTCGGTCTTACCCGTGGAATAAATCAATTTCTTACCCGTGGCCAGAACCGCGTACTCACCAAGGCTGAAACCTTTGGGCGGCTCTATTCATGCGGTTTTGAAATTATTGCCGAGAAATATGTTAGCAATCATTTGTTTTTTATTGCCCGTAAAAATACAAAGCCACATTATCCTGAAAATCCAACTTACGGACCATTTGTCAGGCTGGAAAGAATAGGACACAAAGGAAAAATAATAACCGTGTTTAAACTTCGTACCATGCATCCTTATTCTGAATTTATCCAGGATTATGTGTATACAAAACACGGAACTGCAAACGGCGATAAAGCAATTGATGATTTCAGGGTAACCAGCTGGGGTAAATTATTAAGGATGTTCTGGCTTGATGAATTGCCTATGGTGTTCAATCTGCTAAAAGGTGATGTCAAACTTGTCGGAGTAAGACCTTTGAGTAAGTCAAAATTTAAGATGTATCCGAAAAAACTACAGGAAAAACGAATCCAGATAAAACCCGGACTTGTCCCTCCGTTTTATGCTGATCTGCCAAAAACTTTCGATGAACATATGGCTTCCGAAAACAGGTATCTCGATGCTTATGCCAGGGCTCCTTTCAGAACAGATTTCAGGTATTTCTTCAAAGCTCTTTTTAATATCATTTGCAAAAAAGCCCGGAGTCAATAATTGGATGTTAGATTGTTGGATTTCAAGTGCTGTTGAATCGTGGAATTGACTTCGTCGAGCTCTCCCGATCTTCATCGGGATCGGTTGTGAAATCATTAAACTGATGACATTGATGAGTTGATGAGTTGATAAAATGTGAGACTGGAGACTAGTAACCAGAGACTTGAAACTAAAGACCAACAACCCAACAAGCTAAAAACCTATTAACCAGTAACCAGCACTAAGCAACAAGCAACTAGCATACTTCCTTCAGAAACATCCCTGCCACTTCGCGAATGGTATCGTCTATAGGTTTGAATGAATAATTCAGTGTTTTTTCTATTTTTTTGGACGAATAGCTCTGTTGGATATGGGCAGTGCGGGCCGACTGCTTTGTAATCACGGGAGGGATACCCGTAATGAGATATTTTAAAAATTCAGCCCTCCATCCAATGGCGGTTAAAAAGCGAGTGGCATAGATTGAAGGAACCTTAACACCCAATGCATGGGTAATTTTCCGGAATATTTCCCCGAAACTCAGGTTGGCAGCATTCAAAATAAAACGTTCGCCTGTAATATCACTATTCATAAGTTTCATCATAATGGCTGTCACATCCCTCACATCTACATATCCTGTAATACCGTGCGTATAAAACTTTAATCCCTTGTAACTGACTCCGAAGAATCTCGGACTTCCTGTATTCCATCGGCCGGGTCCCAGGATCACCGAAGGATTGACAAGTACGGCATCCAGTCCTTCCACTATCCCCCGCCAAACTTCCATCTCTGCCATGGTTTTGGTTTTTGAATACCAGGAACTCGATTTTATGGGCCATCCGTCATTTTCTGTAGCCGGCTCCCCGTTAATGGTTGATCTTATAGCAGAAATGGAGCTGACATGAACAAGCTTTTTTACTTTTCTCTCCAGGCAGAGATCAACAACATGTTTTGTCCCGGTAACATTCACCTCATACATTTTTCTTCTCATTCCCGGATTAAACGATACAATAGCAGCACAGTGATACACTTTTTCAACACCTTCAAAAGCCGGGGAAAGTGAAACCTTGTCCGAAACATCTGCTCCGAACCATTCCACTTTTTCCATGAGTGAATGGCCGTCCTTCATATAATGCTTCCAAACCGACAATACTTTTTCCGGATGTCTTTTTTCACTGATAAGAGCCCTGACGGGTACACCCGTTTTTATAAGTTCCATAAGCAGATGTCCGCCCAAAAATCCCGTTCCTCCTGTTACAAGTATCATCTTGCAAAGATAGTCAATATGCAGGGATGAGGTGAGAAGATGAGAGTGCGGGAAGATGAGAAGGTGAGAAAGTGAGAAGATTAGATTTTGAAATGTAAGGCTAGAAACCAGTAACTTGAAACTATTTTTTGTTGCTGGGTAATTCGTAATTGGTAATTTGACATTGCCTGCCAGCCATAGACTGGTAAACCTGCCGCAGGCAGGGACATTGTCTGTCTGCTTGTTATTACCAGGAGATCTGAAAAATACACCCTGAAGGGGTGTAAATAGAATAGCCCGGGGCCAGGCTGCCGGACTGGCAGACAACGCCCCGGGTACATAATGCAAAAGGTAAAAGCGTTTCATCTGTCCACATAATTCAGGGATTATACAATCTATGAAACGCAAACTACAGGGATTTGAAAATGAGAGAAAGAGATATAAGGGGATCGACCTGAGAATTCATTACTTTTGCAGGAAAAATTATGTTTACAGGAATAGTAGAAGAAGCTGCAAAAGTTGTAGCACTGAACAAAGAAAAAGAAAACCTCCACATTACCATGGAGTGTTCCTTTGCCGATGAATTAAAAATCGATCAGAGTATTTCACACAACGGTGTCTGTCTTACAGTAGTGAGTACTAAAGACAACACCTATACCGTAACTGCCATTAAGGAAACCCTGCTCAAGTCAAATCTTGGTCAGTTGAAAGTTGGTGATAAGATCAACCTGGAGCGCAGCGCCAAACTCGATGGAAGACTCGATGGTCATATCGTTCAGGGGCATGTGGATCAGACAGCCGTCTGTACCGATGTAAAAGAATCTGAAGGCAGCTGGTACTTTACATTCGAATACAAGCCTATGCAGGACGACTATATTACAGTAGAAAAAGGATCGGTATCGGTCAATGGTGTCAGCCTTACTGTTGTCAATTCAAAAGACAACTCGTTCCAGGTCGCCATCATCCCATTTACCTATGAAGTAACCAACTTCCACCAGATAAAGCCGGGAACTGCTGTCAACCTTGAATTCGACATTATCGGCAAATACATTTCCAAAGTGGTAAAACAGCAATTGGTGAAGTGAGAAGTCAGAAGTCCGAAGTTGAATGGAGTTTAGATGTGAGACCAGGAACTGGTAACTAAAGACTAACAACTAACTTATTATAAAATTAATACTGAACCCGAAAAAGGTATCAAACAGATCGTTAATTTTACCTTCCTAACAAATAATACATGAGCACGTCATCACCCAGGAAGCTTGCCATTATTATTTCCCTGGTTATCTCGGCAATTATCGTTGCCACAGGAGTGGTATTGACCTTTCTGAAACATACGAACTATTATGTTGTGCTGTTTTTTGTAGCCCTGGCAGTATTCTTTGCCATTTTTCTTGTCATCTTCTATTCCTTTAACAGCTTTATTTTCGAAAAGATAAAGCCTATATATAAAACCATTCAAAATGTCAGCTTTGACGAAAGCAGGTTAAAAAGAGATCTGGAAGAAAAAGACATCATGCAGGACGTGCAGAATGATGTAATGCGCTGGGCAAAAGTAAAGACCAAAGAGATCTCACAGTTACGGCAACTGGAAAAATACCGCCGTGAATTTCTCGGGAATGTATCGCATGAGCTTAAAACTCCGATTTTCAATATACAGGGTTATATCCTTACACTTCTCGATGGAGGCCTTGATGATGAAAACATCAACAGGCATTACCTTGAAAGAACAGAAAAAAGTGTCAACCGGTTGATTTCCATCGTCAATGATCTGGAGTCGATCTCGCGACTTGAGTCAGGTGAATTAAAACTTGATATTCAGCGGTTCGATATTGTTAAACTGTTGGAAGAATGTATAGAAGATCAGCACATGCTCAGAAAAGAAAAGAAGATAAAATTCAAACCCGTGAAAAGCTATGAGAAATCGGTTCTTGTTATGGCCGACAGGGAAAGAATGCGCGAAGCAATCGAAAACCTTCTGATCAACTCCATAAAATACGGAAAGAAAAATGGTTACACTGGCATTGAAGTTCTCAATATGGAAGATAATGTAATGGTAGAAATTTCTGACAATGGCATTGGCATTTCCGAAAAAGATCTTCCCAGGATTTTTGAACGGTTTTTCCGTACGGACAAAAGTCGCTCGCGCGAGATGGGAGGAACCGGGCTGGGACTGTCTATTGTGAAACATATACTTGAAGCACACAATCAGACCATCAATGTGCAAAGTATACTTGACGAGGGAACATCTTTCTCCTTTACCCTCCGGAAAGCCTGAACCGTTTCTGTAGGGTCACATCATAGTGTGACCATTTTTTATTAATGAGACTCAATTTTCACTTCATATTATTCGTGAAAATTGTAAGTCGAATTAATCCCGATAGCGAAGCTAATCGGGATCAAACACCCTGTGCTCCTGGCACAGGGTAAAATTCCTTTTAGGGTCTTGGGTCTTGCCCAAGGGTAAACGTCATTTACTAAATACGCCACATCAGTGGTACTATCCAACACCGGAAGTTTACGTTTCATAGATTGTGCATATCCTTTGCAGTAAGTACCCCCTCTCCAAGCTGGAGAGGGCAGGGGTGAGGTATTCATGCCGGTAATTTACGTTTCCCGATTTACTGAATGCGAAATAACCAATTACCAGTTACGGATCACGAATTACCAACCACCCAAAAACCCCGTAACCTGAAAAATCAAACTTCAATCAATCCCATTACCATAAAACAATTGATTTTCAAAAGTTTCACTAATAAGAATTAAAATTGGTTTTTTCTGTTCAGAAATCTATCTTTGTGCAATTTTTAGCAGATTTTTCAAAATTACTGGTAAAATGAGTGCCAAATTTCCGGAATATAAGCAATTTGATTTATCCAGGATCAACAAGGAAATGCTGAACCGATGGAAAAGCAGGGATGTATTCAGGCGCAGCCTGGAATCCCGGCGTACGGGTAAGGCATTTATCTTTTATGAAGGTCCTCCCTCTGCCAATGGTATCCCTGGCATTCATCACGTGATGTCACGTACAATAAAAGACATCGTTTGCCGCTTCAAAACCCTCAAAGGTTTGCTTGTTGAGCGCAAAGCAGGCTGGGATACACACGGACTACCTGTGGAACTTAACGTAGAAACCTATCTTGGCATCACCAAGGAAGATATCGGTACAAAAATCAGTGTAAAAGAATTCAACGACACCTGCAGGAAAGAGGTAATGAAATATACACGTGAGTGGGAAGATCTTACTGAAAAGATGGGTTACTGGATCAACATGGATCATCCGTATATTACCTATGACAACCGATACATTGAAACACTCTGGTATCTTCTGAAACAACTTCATGATAAGAATCTGCTCTACAAGGGCTATACCATACAACCCTTTTCTCCTGCTGCAGGCACAGGACTTAGCTCTCATGAACTGAATCAACCCGGTTGTTACCGCGATGTGAAAGATACTACCTGTGTGGCACAGTTTAAGGTCATCCGGAATGAGAAATCAGAATTTCTTTTCAAAGACACAGATACTGATCTTTATTTTCTCGCCTGGACAACAACTCCCTGGACTCTTCCGTCCAACACGGCTCTTGCTTGTGGCGCTGATATCCGGTATGTAAAAGTGCGTACATTCAATGTATACTCAGGTGAGCCTATCATTGCCATACTTGCCAAAGACCTTATGCCAGTTTATTTTGATGTAAAAAATGCAGACCTCAGCCTTGAAAAATACAACGCAGGGGATAAAAACATACCTTATAAAATACTTCACGAATACAAAGGAAAAGAATTTGAAGGCATCCGGTATGAACAGCTTATCGACTGGGTGAAGCCCGAAGGCAAAGCTTTTGAAGTACTTCTTGGAGATTTTGTCACCATCGAAGACGGAACAGGTATTGTACATATTGCCCCGACTTTTGGTGCTGACGATTATCGTGTTGCACAACAATATAAGGTAGTTCCTCTTACTGTTGTTGACAGACAGGGAATCACTGCACCTCTTGTTGACAAGAAGGGACGCATGTATCCGGTAAAAAAACTGGATCCCGTATTTGTTAAGAACCAGGTCAACCTGGACACATACTCAGAGTTTGAAGGCCGGTATGTGAAAAATGAATACGATGAAAATCTCACGGAAAATGACCCGACACTGGATATCGATATTGCTGTGATGCTGAAAAAGACCAACAAAGCATTCCGCATAGAAAAACATGTGCATAACTACCCACACTGCTGGCGAACAGATAAACCTGTACTTTACTACCCGCTCGATTCCTGGTTTATACGTACAACAAAACTGAGAGATCGCCTGATTGAACTTAACAATACCATCAACTGGAAACCTGAATCTACAGGTACAGGCCGTTTTGGAAAATGGCTCGAAAACCTTGTCGACTGGAACCTTTCCCGCTCGCGATTCTGGGGTACACCGCTGCCAATATGGATATCGGAAGACAAATCCGAAGAGATATGCATCGGATCCGTCGTCGAGCTGAAAGATGAAATCGACAGATCTGTAAAAGCAGGATTTATGAAATCCAATCCTCTTGTATCTTACAAGGAGGGAGACTTTTCAGAAAAAAACTATTCCCTCTTCGATCTGCACCGACCCTTTGTTGATGAAATAGTACTTGTATCAGAGAGCGGACAGAGAATGATGCGCGAACCTGACCTTATCGACGTATGGTTCGATTCCGGTGCCATGCCCTATGCTCAGGTTCATTATCCCTTTGCTACAAAGCGAGATGAGTTCAATGCCGTGTATCCTGCCGACTTCATTGCTGAAGGTGTTGACCAGACTCGCGGCTGGTTTTTCACCATGCATGCAATTGCCGGCATTCTTTTTGATTCTGTTGCTTATAAAAACATCATCAGCAATGGCCTGGTGCTGGATAAAAACGGCAACAAAATGTCAAAACGACTGGGAAACGCTGTTGATCCCTTTGAGACAATTGAAAAATACGGTTCTGATCCCCTGCGGTGGTATATGATGACCAATGCACAACCCTGGGATAACCTGAAATTCGATATGGAAGGAGTGGAAGAGGTAAGACGCAAATTCTTTGGTACGCTTTACAACACGTATTCCTTCTTTGCACTCTATGCAAATGTTGATGGCTTCGACAATTCAGCTACAGAAATTCCTGTTGTAAAAAGACCTGAAATTGACCGCTGGATCATTTCTCTGCTGAATTCCCTGATCAAAGAAGTGGAATCGCATTATGAGAATTATGAGCTTACACGAGCCGGCCGGGCAATTCAGGAATTTGTACTGGAAAACCTCAGCAACTGGTATGTTCGGCTGAACAGAAAAAGGTTTTGGGGAGGCAATTTCGATGATGACAAACTCGCTGCTTACCAGACATTGTACGAATGCCTCGAAACAGTTGCCATTCTTGCATCACCTATTGCTCCTTTCTTTACCGATAAAATGTTCTGCGACCTGAACAGCGTATCCGCAAAGTATGATCAGGATTCCGTTCACCTGGTTGATTTTCCGACATGGAATAAGAAGTATATCGACAAAGACCTGGAGCAACGAATGAGTATTGCTCAGACAATTTCTTCCATGATACTCAGTTTAAGACGTAAAGTAAACATCAAGGTACGCCAGCCCCTGAGCAAAATTATGGTGCCTGTACCCAACAGTAAATTTGTAGAACAGTTGCAGAAAGTGTCTTCCCTGATCCTATCGGAAGTAAATGTCAAGGAAATCGAATATTTAAAAGATGCTTCAGGAGTACTTGTGAAAAAAATCAAACCTAATTTTAAAACGCTTGGGCCTCGTTATGGGAAACTAATGAAGCAAATCTCCGGTACCATAACAAAATTCTCACAGGAAGAAATCGCTGAAATAGAATCTGCAGGAAAAAAAGTAATTCAGGTCGATCGTGAAGAAATTGTTCTTACATCGGAAGACGTTGAGATCATCTCGGAAGACATCCCCGGATGGCTTGTTGCCAATGAAGGGAAGATCACAGTAGCCCTGGATATAACCGTAACGGAAAAACTGCGTAATGAAGGTATTGCCAGAGAATTTATCAATCGGATCCAGAACCTGAGAAAGGACAGTGGCCTGGAGGTAACAGATAAAATTCATATACGCATTAAAAAACATGGAGATATCATTCAGGCTGTTGAAAACTTCTCTGATTACATTAGCTCACAAACACTGGCAACAAATATTGATCTGGTGGATGAACTTAAGGCTGATAAAGCTTTTGAGGTTGAATTAAGCGATGAAATTACGACCTTAATACAAATCAATAAGATTTAAAAAGGAAAGCAATACGTATTAATATTTTTTATATTTTTAATAGACTAAATTTTACGATTATGGCTGAAAAGACAAGATATAATGATGAGGAGCTGGCAGAATTCAAACAGATCATTCTGGATAAGCTCGAGAAAGCCAAAAAAGACTATGAGATACTCAAGAGTGCGATAACTCAAAGCGAAAGCAACGATACTCAAGATACTTCTCCTACTTTTAAAGTTCTCGAAGAAGGTGCGTCAACACTCTCAAAGGAAGAATCCGGTAAATTGGCACAACGACAGCAAAAATTCATCCAACATTTACAGGCTGCCCTGGTACGTATCGAAAACAAAACCTATGGTATTTGCCGTGAAACAGGAATATTAATATCTAAGGAAAGATTGAGGGCAGTACCTCATGCCACACTTTCTATAGACGCAAAGCAAAGACAAAAATAATCCCTGTCTTTATAACTAAATAAAAATGATTGGGTACTTTCTCCAATCATTTTTTATTTTTGTCAGCAACATAGAAATTATGCGAAACCCAATAACACTGTCTCTGTCACAAAAGGCTCTGCTGGTCGTAATTTTAATTCTTATCATTGACCAGACTTTCAAGATCCTTATTAAAACAACAATGCCCCTGGGATCAACTCAACCTGTAATAGGCAGTTGGTTCCTGTTTCGATTTATTGAAAACCCGGGTATGGCTTTCGGAATTGATATACCGGGAAAATTCGGCAAACCGTCATTAACCATCTTTCGAATGATCGCAGTAGTGCTTATCAGTCTTTATATGCGTTCTATCATTAAAAAGAAAGCTCCGTTTGGTTTTATCTTCTGTCTTTCCATGATCCTTGCCGGAGCCATAGGCAATATCATCGACAGCATGTTTTACGGCCTGATATTCAGTGAAAGCAGTGCGTTGAAACCGGCAATGCTCTTCCCTGAAGAAGGAGGATATGCTCCCTTTCTCCATGGTAAAGTGGTTGACATGTTATATTTTCCGCTGATAGAGGGCACTTTCCCCGACTGGTTCCCATTCTGGCATGATCAGAGATTCATTTTTTTCAGACCCATATTCAACATTGCCGATTCGGCCATATCCGTTGGCGTAGCATCAATTTTTCTGTTTCAAAGAAAATACCTGAAAAATATGAGTTGATACATCCATCTCAGGCGAAAATGATCAGAAAAGTTCATGGGAAAGCAAAACGTTTACAGAGGGTAAATCACTGGATGAAACAAACCGTTTTTTTTCTCTTCTGAATTGATCATTTTTATTCCAAATGATTGTATTATTTTTGTGGTGCATAAACACTTCATCTATTAGTTTTCAGATTCTATGACTGAATATGTAATTGGCATTGATATTGGCGGAACGTTTACCAAATATGGAATAGTTGATAAGAATGGTCATTGTCTTAAGGAAAATTTTACAAGCACTGATAAATACAATGATTTTGATGTCTATCTTGAAAACCTTACAACCGAGATTGAAGAAACCATCAGTACGTTTCATGACCCCATAGACATTAAAGCCATTGGCATTGGTGCTCCAAACGGCAATTATTACAAAGGCACGATTGAAAATGCTCCTAATCTGAACTGGAAAGGTACAATTCATCTTGTCGATAAATTAAAACAGTATTATCCTGATATTCCCATTGTACTCACTAATGATGCAAATGCAGCTGCACTCGGTGAAATGATCTACGGAGGTGCCAAGAATATGAAAGATTTTATTGTCATTACTCTTGGCACCGGACTGGGAAGTGGAATTGTTGTTAACGGCAATATCGTATACGGGCATGGTGGCTTCGCAGGTGAATTAGGACACATGAATGTAAAGCATCGCGGCCGTGATTGCGGTTGCGGAAAAAAAGGTTGCCTGGAAACTTATGTTTCTGCTACAGGCATAAAACGTACGGTCTTTAAACTTATGACCGAAAGGGTCTCGGAAAGCGAAATGCGTAATATAAGCTTTGAGGATCTTACTTCAAAAATGATTTCTGAAGCGGCTAAAAAAGGAGATAAAATTGCTATCGAAGCATTCGAAATTACAGGACGTATACTTGGTGTGAAGCTCGCCGATGCGGTTGCATGTACCAGTCCGGAGGCAATATTCCTGTTTGGCGGACTAACAAATGCAGGCGATCTGTTGCTTAAACCTACAAAAGAATATATGGAGGAAAATCTTTTCTCGATTTATAAAGGAAAAGTGAAACTCCTTATGTCTCAGCTGAATGAAACCAATGCTGCCATTTTAGGAGCATCAGCTCTTGCATGGAAAGAATTGGAAATGTGATTTTTTTTGAGTTACTTAAGGTTCTTATTTCTTTCTTATTGTAATTTATCCTTTTGAATTAAGAAATGGAGCAATTACTAAAAAATAAAAGAATTCTTGTTGTTGAAGATGAAGAGACAAACTGGTTTCTTCTGCGCGATATTCTTGAAGGATACTCAGCTAAGGTTGTATGGGCTGAAATAGGTCAGCGTGCTATTGACATGATTTCTGAAGGTCAGCATTTTGACCTTATACTCATGGACATACATCTTCCCACAATAGACGGTCTTGAAGTTACCGAAAAGATCAAATCCATACAGCCCGATATCCCCATTATTGCGCAAACTGCTTTTGCCCTTGACAATGAAATCCAGAATTGTTACGATGCCGGGTGTGACGGTCATGTGTTGAAACCTTTTTCCATCCCCGAATTATCTGCTGCCATTAAAAAAGTGTTAAAGCCCTGATCCTGGGTTCTCTGGTACGGAATTCGGAATAAGGCTCACAATCAATTTCCAGAATATTGTCATCCATCATTTCATGGTCAGTTTTCATTTTTGAAAATCCATAGCTTTTAAATTTCAGCAAATCAACATCCGGAAAGTCCTTAGGAAATCCCTTTGGTGGTTTCTTAAGCTTATCTCCTGATAAGGGTTCAAAATAATTTGCCAGTTCATGAGAGGATATGATCTCTTTAAACTCTTCAACATGTTCATGGATATCATTACGGATTGCCTTAAGAACAGGTGAGGGAGGCATATAAATACCACCGGCAATAAATGAATTTTCCGGTTCAATATGTAGGTAATATCCTGCAAATCCGGCTTTCTTTCCTCCGCGTGTAAGAAAAGTGCCAAAATTGATTTTGTAAGGCGATTTGTCAGCTGAGAATCGCACATCACGAAAAATACGGAATATACAATCTTTGGGTGTAAGCCCTCTAACGTCTTTATCAAACTTGCTCACATCATGCAACAAGACTTCTGTGACATGCTCAAATTCTTGTTTTGCTTCATTGTAAAAAGATTTATTTGCATGATACCATTCACGATTGTTATTTTGTGAAAGAGTTCTTAGAAATTCAAAGGATGTATTAAACATTTTTGGCAGAATGTATATGGTTTATTAAATGTACATTTTTTATCTTAACCTGCCCTATTGATAAATTCACAGTTTGATCTGTGCCAAAGCAGAGCCTGTCCCGACAATTGCCGGGATTAACCCGATTAAGTTACACTTAATTTTGTAAAAAAATTAGTGTAACTTAATCGCAAACAGTTTAATTGATAATATGAATGAGGGGCTTTAGCCCTCAACGAAGATAATTAATCAGGTTAAAATCTATTGTTGCATCTTTTCATTTTAATTTGGTATCCATGAAAAAAATAGCATTAATAGTAGCCGGAGGAACAGGAATGCGTATGGATGCAAATATCCCTAAGCAGTTTATGCTTCTGCACAATCTTCCTGTACTCATGTATAGCATGAACACTTTCTTCTCTTACGATAAGAACCTGGAGATTCGTTTGATCCTTCCCGAATCAGAGATGGAAACATGGAAGAAATTGTGTGACCAATTCAATTTCAAAATGAATCACAGGATCTTTGCAGGTGGCGAAACCAGGTTTCATTCGGTTCAAAACGGGCTGACTGATATTTCCGGTACCTCGCTTATTGCCATCCACGATGGTGTACGTCCGCTTGTCAGCAAGGAAACCATCTCAAATTGTTACGATCTTGCGGAAAAGATGGGTACAGCCGTTCCTGTCATACCTCTGAATGAATCTATCCGAAAAATTGATCAGGAAGATTCATTTGCCGAACCCAGGGCATTTTATCGTACAGTGCAAACCCCCCAGGTATTCCAGTCTGAATTGCTTCTTGATGCATACAATGTCGAATACCAGGAAGAATTTACAGATGATGCATCTGTTGTGGAAAAAGCAGGGTACAAGATCTATCTTGCCGAAGGAAACCAGGAAAACATTAAAATCACTTCACTCCTTGATATGATAATTGCCGAAGCTCTTTTAAAACAATAATCAATTCCTGAGGAAATATTATTCTTCCGAAGCCTCTTCAAGGATTCCCCCTTGCTTTATATCCTGTATGATCTGTGCAGGATCGCAAGTATAACTTACATAACTATTACTCCCGATAGCCACATTAAGTCTATCTGAGGCACACACCTTCGCCATTCCGCTCAAAGAAGCTACGACACGAACAAACTCTCCTTCCAGTTTGTGACCTGAAAACGAAGCCGATGCTGAAACATGGATCTCCTGGTGTTCTGCATATCCTTCAGCATAAAAGGTTGATCCCCCTCCTGCATTTACTTCCAGGTATTTAATATCCAGATCAATATAGGCTTTCCCTCCGCTTTGTAATTTCACCCTGAGACTATCCGTTATGATCAATCCTTTCGATGACACCTCCGCTTTGCCCATAATTTCCATTGATGAAATTGTGGGACATGTGAGCGTTGCCATAACCTTGCCACTGCACCCGAAACCATTTAAAAGCTTCAGGGTCAAAACACCATGTTCAATTTCTCTGACAAGGCATTTCGATTCCAGGTCTTGTGTCGTTATTGTTAATGTATACTCGGGAGCTTTCTCAATTTGAAGGAGAATACCACTGGATACAATGATTTTGTTCACAGGCTCAATTTCCGTTTTTTCCTGGCCTTTAAGCTGACAGGAAAACAATATGATCACTGCAGAAAAATAGAAAGTTATGTACTTCATAATAAATATTTATAATAAAACAGGATTAAGCAGGCAATAATTGTGGAAACAGGATTAAAAATTTTATATCCTTTTTCAGGGATCAGTATTGTTACTTCAATTCCGACACATATGCCAGGTAAGCTTGCCGGAGTAACCAGCAAATCTGCCGCCATTGAATCAAAAGTCAAGGTTTTCAGAAAGTAACTTTGAAAGGAATTTTCATGAGATTCAGGCTGGCAAAAAATTTGCTGAACAGACATTTTCCCTTGTCATGACTTCTTTTTTTATGAAATCACAGAATTTACCCGAATGTCACCTGATCCGGGATGGAATAGAAAAACAATCTGAATGATCATGAATAATTTTTTGAAGATTATCAGATCTCTCTCATATAAAACGGGACGGATAAAAGCGATTCGAGCACTTCTCCTGCTTCCTGAATGATCTCATCATCCTCTTCATAGTACCAGTTTACTTCCAGAATTCCCCCCTTATCTGCCACTGACTGAAGGAATGCAAGCATATAATAAATCAATTTTGAGGATCCTGTGTTGATGTATTCAAGATAAAAATCAAGGACAAGTGTTTTGTGAAAAGAATGGTAACAAGATTCCAATGTCCTCTGCAACTCCTCATAAAAATCGCAGGGATCAGTCATTCTAGAACGTCCGGATATTTCAACTTTCTTTAATCGTTCCCTGATTATAACCTTCGGGGTGTCCTGAACAACTTCCTTTTCTTTCATTTTATTTCCAGAGACAAACCATCCCATAACACATACGAATTAATTATTCTTCATCCCCTCCGCCCGCGGATTGTTAGTAGTCTCTTTGCTCTGATACCAGGTTAACTCTATAATCTGACTGACTTTGAAGAATTCGTCCTCCTGCAATTATTCTTCTGTTGTTGCTGATCAGATACCAGTTAATCTCAAAATCATTTGTTGGTATCAGATTTGCTAATTTCTTCAGTATCAAAAGAATCCACTTTGACGAACTATCATTAATCTGTTTTAATCTGATATTAATGACTTCCGTTTTACGACCTCCCATATTGAATGCCAGTATCCATTTCAGCACATTACTGTAAAACCAGTTGGTTTCCTTTAAAGTGGAATTCCCTGAAATTTCTACTACTCTTCGCGATTCATCAATCAATACGCTTGGAGATTTCTCTCCACCCTCAATTGAAAAAGTCTTCATGTATAACTCTATTCTTGTTTTAAAGTTAAGATTAATCCATCGAATACTCAAATGTAAGAAAGTGATTTGGATTAGTTAAGGTAGATGAGATAGATCATGGTTTTCTTTCAGGAGAAAGATCAATCAATTCACCGATGAAAGAGAATCGTTTGCCGATTTTTTCTATTACTCTTTTTATTTCTCTTCTATATTTGCTGGGAGTTAAAGGAAGGTTTATCATTCAATTAACACGCATTATTTATTACTATTTTTTTAATATCCCTCTGTAAACCGGGGAAACTTTTTTGGTTACTTTTGTGTTTCCTTTTATGACCGTTGCCTTGACTGAAATACTTGACAAAATCTCAGAGCGTTACTCAATGATAAAAGTATGCCTCTTCTAAACAAATACAGCTATGAATTAAACTTTAAATAAACCAAAAACCATGGAATTAAAACGATTGATATGTTACTCACTCATTGTACTGGTTATACCAATCAATGTATCAGCACAAACCGATTCAACAATGAAATTTTCTCTGACCGAGGCACAAGATTTTGCTATTGACAACTATTTCATTAGTAAAAATGCATCACTGGATATTCAGGCTGCAAAAAAACGGGTATGGGAAACTACGGCCATGGGATTGCCTCAAGTCAGTGCCGATGGCAGTTATCAACACATCCCAGGCGAAATTCCTGAATTTGATTTCGGTTTGGACAGCCTGTTCGGCTATGTATTCAATTCACTGGATGATTTGGGCTATCCTCCGCCGGATGGACTTGTTGACACCTCTTCTTCGGGATCTAATGCGATTGCACCAAAAAATTCCATCAGCTATAGCATTACTGTTTCTCAGCTTATTTTCAGCGGACAATATATAGTTGGGTTACAGGCAGCAAAAGTCTATAAAATGTTCTCTGAGAAGAATTATGAAAAAGTTAAGATAGAGATCAAGGAAAGTGTTGCCGGAACTTATTTTACTCTTTTAATACTTCGTGCAAATAAAGAAGTTTTGATTCATACTCTCGATAATTTAAAAATGAACCTCGATCATACAAGGAAGTCATATGCAGTGGGCCTGGTTGAAGAAACAGATGTGGATCAGCTCGATCTTACGGTAAAAAGAACTGAGAATGATCTGACAACCATTGAAAATCAGATTGAGACCATGCATCGTATGTTAAACTATCAGATGGGGATTCCTTCCGGAATTTCAGTTGAGTTGACATCAACTCTTGATCAGCTTATCACACAAAACGTTGTTACAGATTCAGTCTATACTTTTGTGCTTGAAGACAATATCGATTATAAAATTCTGGATACACAGGAAAATCTTCAGGAACTATTAGTGGATCTTGAAAAAGCAACTTATCTCCCCACAATTTCCGGCTTTTATACTTATACGGATAAAACAAATAAAACCAATGTGGATTTTACCATCAACCACATGATAGGTGTTGGTGTAAGCTGGCCGATATTTACCAGCGGAAGCAGGAATGCCAGGGTCTCACAGGCAAGAATTGAGATGGAAAAAGCACAGAATATGAAAGAACAGGAATCTGAGAGGTTAATTCTTGCTGCTGAACAGTCAAAGTACGACTACCAGACAGCACTGAGAAAATACTATAATGAAAAACAAAATTTTAATCTCTCTGAAAAAGTATTTCACAAAGCGGCAGAACAATTTAAACAGGGTATGATTTCAAGTCTTGACCTGTCTCTTTTTAATAACCAGTACCTTGGAGCGCAATTGTCTTATTCCATGGCAATTCAGGAATTACTGAACTCAAAAGTGCGACTGGATAAAGCACACAATCAACTTTAAACCATGAAAACAAATTTTAATAAACAAACAGGCATGAAAACAGTA